>DATCMG010000864.1:0-4077 GCA_036563555.1 Roseomonas sp.
AAGGTGGTGATCCTGGGCGGCGGGCCGAACCGTATCGGCCAGGGCATCGAATTCGATTATTGCTGCGTCCACGCCGCCTATGCGCTGCGCGAGGCCGGGTTCGAGACCATCATGGTCAACTGCAACCCGGAGACGGTCAGCACGGATTACGACACCTCCGACCGCCTGTATTTCGAGCCACTGACGGCTGAGGACGTGATCGCGCTGATCCGCAAGGAGCAGACGAAGGGCACGCTGCTGGGCTGCATCGTGCAGTATGGCGGGCAGACGCCACTCAAGCTGTCCCAGGCGCTGGACAAGGCGGGCATTCCGATCCTCGGCACGAGCGCGGAGGCGATCGACATCGCCGAGGACCGTGAGCGCTTCCAGCAGATGCTGAAGGGCCTCGGCCTGAAGCAGCCGCAGAACGGCATCGCGCGTAACCTCGATGAAGCGGTGCTTGAGGCGGAGCGGATCGGCTATCCCGTGGTGGTGCGGCCCTCCTATGTGCTGGGCGGCCGGGCGATGGAGATCGCCCACAACCACGAGCAGCTCCTGCGCTTCGGCAAGGAGGCGGTGAAGGTCTCGGGCGAGAACCCGATCCTTATCGACCAGTATCTGCAGGACGCCATCGAGGTGGATGTGGACTGCATCGCCGACAGCGCGGGCGAGGTCTATGTCGCGGGCGTTATGGAGCATATCGAGGAGGCCGGCATCCATTCCGGCGACAGCGCCTGCTCCCTGCCGCCCTATTCCCTGCCGCCGGCGATCATCACCGAGCTGAAGGCCGAGACCGAGGCCATGGCGCGGGCCCTGAAGGTGCAGGGGCTGATGAACGTGCAGTATGCCGTGAAGGACGGGGAGATCTTCGTCCTGGAGGTAAATCCGCGCGCTTCCCGCACCGTGCCTTTCGTCGCGAAGGCGACGGGCGTGCCGGTGGCCAAGATCGGCGCGCGGGTGATGGCGGGCGCGAAGCTGGCCGAGTTCCGACTGGATGACAGCCTGATCAACCGCCATGTCGCGGTGAAGGAAGCGGTCTTCCCGTTCAACCGCTTCCCCGGCGTGGACGTGCTGCTCGGGCCGGAGATGAAGTCCACCGGCGAGGTGATGGGCCTCGATCTTTCCTTCGAGCGGGCCTTCCTCAAATCCCAGATGGGCGCGGGGGTGAAGCTGCCGGAGGGCGGGACCGCCTTCGTCTCGGTGAAGGATTCCGACAAGGCCGCGGCGGTGTCGCTGGCCCGGCGCCTTTCGGAAATGGGCTTCGACATCCTCGCCACCCGCGGCACGGCGGCACGGCTGCGGGAGGCCGGGCTCGCGGTGCGCGTGGTGAACAAGGTGCTGGAGGGACGGCCGCATTGCGTGGACGCCATCAAGTCCGGCGAGATCCAGTTGGTGATCAACACCACGGGCGGCGGGCGGTCGGTCAGCGACAGCTTCGATATCCGCCGCGGCGCCCTCACCCAGGGGGTTCCGCACTACACCACGGTGGCCGGCGCCCGGGCGGCGGTGCATGCCATTGCGGCGTTGCGGGCGGGAACCCTTGATGTGGCGCCGCTCCAGGCGTATTTTCAGCCTTCGTTCTCGTAGCGGGTCCTGACAGGCCCTTACTGGTTTGGGGCGGGACCGGCTGGGCCGGCGCCCGCCCCAAGCGTTTTGATCCGCCGCGCCCTCCTCGCAGGGGGCGCGGCGGCTGCATCTAAGCCGTCCGGCGTGCCTCCTGGCGGGGTGCACGGGCGGTCCTCGTAAGCCTTGTCGCAAGCCGTGCGTCGCAATTGGGGGGATCACCGCCCGTGCAGAAGTTCCCGATGACCGCCGAGGGGCTCGCGCGCCTCGAGGAAGAACTCCGTGTCCTTCGGGCCGAGGAGCGGCCGGCCGTCATCCGCGCGATCGCCGAGGCGCGCGCGCATGGCGACCTCTCCGAGAACGCCGAGTATCACGCGGCCCGCGAGAAGCAGTCCTTCATCGAAGGGCGCATCGCCGACCTCGAATCCGTCATTCCCTCGGTCGAGGTGATCGACGTCTCCAAGCTCTCGGGCGACCAGGTGCGCTTCGGGGCGAAGGTCACGATCGTCGATGAGGAGACGGAGGACGAGAAGACCTACCGGATCATCGGCGCCTATGAGGCCGACATGAAGAACGGGTCGATCTCGATCTCCTCCCCGCTCGCCAAGGCGCTGATCGGGCGCAAGGTCGGGGACAGCGTCGAGGTCCCGGCGCCGGGCGGAGCACGCTCCGTCGAGATCACCGCCGTTTCCTATAACTGAGCGCGGAGGGCTGGCGATGTCCCTTACCCGGGCCGTCGTGGCCAGTCCTGTCATCTCGACGCCCGCCGTGACACTCGCCGATGTGCGGGCGGCGGCGGAGCGGATACGGGGGGCGGTGCTCCGCACCCCGCTGATCGAGTCGCAGGCGGTGGCGCGCATCGCCGGCGCCCGCGTGCTGCTGAAGCTCGATAACCTCCAGGCGACCGGCGCCTTCAAGGAGCGTGGCGCGGCGAACCGTCTGGCCTTGCTCTCGGCCCGGGAGCGGGCGGCGGGGGTGATCGCCATGTCCGCGGGCAACCATGCCCAGGCGGTGGCGCGTCACGCCGCGCTGCTGGGCGTGGCCGCCACCATCGTCATGCCGCGCTTCACCCCGGCCACCAAGGTGGTCCGCACCGAGGGCTGGGGCGCGAATGTGGTGCTGCATGGGGAGACGCTGGCCGAGGCCGCGGCCCATGCGCATGAGCTGGCGCTGCGGGACGGGCTTGTCTTCATCCACCCCTATGACGACCCCGCCGTGATCGCCGGCCAGGGCACCATGGCGCTGGAGATCCTGGAGGATGCGCCGGCGCTGGATGCCCTGATCCTGCCCGTGGGCGGCGGCGGCCTCCTCGCCGGTTGCGCGGCTGCCATCGCGGAGGCCCGCCCGGGCCTGAAGGTCTATGGCGTGGAGGTGGAGGGCTATCCCGCCATGGCGCAGCGCCTGGCGGGCAAGCCGGTGCTGGTGGGCGGCCCCACCGTGGCCGAGGGCATTGCCGTGCGCGATGTGGGCGAGCTGCCCTATACCCTGCTGCGCGACATGGGCATCGAGGTGCTGGTGGTGCCAGAGGCCGCGGTGGAGCAGGGGATCGCGGTGCTGGCCGAGAACGCCAAGGTGACGTCCGAGGGCGCCGGCGCCGCCGGGCTGGCGGCCGTGCTGGCGAATCCCACCCTTTTCGCGGGCAAGCGGGTCGCGACGGCCGTTTGCGGCGGCAACATCGATCCCCGCATCCTGGCCAATGTGCTGCTGCGGAACCTGCTGCGGGACGGGCGCATCCTGCGCCTGCATCTCGATATCCCGGACCGGCCGGGTGTGCTGGCCGATATCGCCACCCGCGTGGCTGCCGCGGGCGGCAATGTGATCGAGGTGAGCCATCAGCGCCTCTTCGCCGCGCCCTCCGTCCAGACGGCGGAGCTTGAGCTGATGGTGGAGGTGCGCGACTCCGCCCAGGGCGCCGCCATCGTGGCGGCACTGGAAGCGGGTGACTACGTGGTCCGGCGGAGCTGAGCCGCCACGCCGGGAACCTGCCCTGGCAATGTGCGTTGGCGCCCTGAAATCAGGTCGGGGGAAAGCGTGGCGCGGATCGTGAACAGGGCGGGCAAGTATTGATGCCGGGCACCAGCGCGGCTTCGGCGGGCCGGCTGCGGTCCTGGCCCTTTCGCGCGCTGCGCCGCGTGTTACGGCCCACGCGCATTCTGCTGGGCCTCTCCCTCATCTCCCTGGCGGTTCTGGGCTTCCTCGGCTGGTGCCTGATCCGGATTCCCGTCGGCGGCGGAATGGCGCCGGAGGCCTCGCCGGCCTCGCTCATCCTGGAAGCGCGGGACGGCTCGGCCTTCGCGGCGCGGGGCAACCTGCACGGTGATCCGATCGCACCCGAGAGCATCCCCAAGCCGCTGATGGACGCGGTGGTGGCGATCGAGGACCGGCGCTTCTTCGATCATCACGGGGTGGACCTGCGCGGCATCGGGCGGGCCCTCTGGCGCAACCTCTTCGGCGGCCGGCCGGAAGGGGCGAGCACCATCACGCAGCAGCTCGCCCGGCTGCTCTACCTCTCCCAGGAGCGGAGCCTGATCCGCA
>DATCMG010000866.1:0-4256 GCA_036563555.1 Roseomonas sp.
AGCGGATCACCGATACGAGGGCGTGAATTGAGCGCCTTTCCTTCGGTGAGGATGGCGCGATCGCAGTGCCCGGCCGCGCCGGGCCGGGCTTGGTTACCAAGGCCGCCCCAGCGCCTGGGCGGCATCAAGCCTGGTCAACCCGCCCCATGCCCGGAGCAAGGGACGGGTCCTGGGCCCGAAAGGGGCGGCTCAGGAAGGCGGAGCCAGTTAGGCCGAAACGCCAGGGGGTTTCGGCTCCCTGCGTGATCCCGATGCGCCGCCCCGTGATCACCTCCACCGCATCCGTCCGGGGCAGCATGACGAAGGGCGCAAGATCCAGGGGCCGGCCATCCAGCAGGCCCGTCACACCCAGGGCCTGGCTCAGGCGCCCCGGGCCACTACAGAGCAGCCGTTGATCGGCCACGCCACGCCGTTGCCGCATCACCTCGATGCCCGATACCGGCTCGATAGCCCGGATCAGAACCGCGCTGCCGGTCAGGCCGGCCCCGCACACCATGTTGAGGCACCAGTGCAGGCCGTAGGACCGATAGACATAGGCGCGCCCGGCAGGACCGAACATCGAGGCGTTGCGCCTCGTCTCGCCCCGGAAGCTGTGTGAGGCCGGATCCTCGCGGTCATAGGCCTCCGTCTCGACGATTAGGCCGCCGATGCCATCCACCAGCAGGGTGGCGCCAATGAGGTCACGCGCGACATCGGGGGCGGGGCGCTCGAAGAAAGCGTTCGGAAGGGATGCCACGAGGCCTCGGGACTCCAGATGGACCCCGCCCTGACAGCAGGTCTGATCCTCCCGATACAACTGCCCTTACACCGGGAAAAGATTGAAGCGGGGGAAAAGATTGAAGCGGGGCGCCGGCAGAGGCGGATGCAAAGAATCCGGTCGCACCGCATTACACATGCCGGTCGCACAGCATGGAGTCACGCGATGCCTGACAAGAGGTTCGCCCCCCCGGGCCCGCTCGGCTATGGCGGTGCGCCGCTGGGGAACATGTTTGCGCCGGTGGACGAAGCCACCGCCCGTGGCGCGCTCGATGCGGCCTGGGATGGCGGCATCCGCTACTTCGATACCGCTCCGCATTACGGCTCCGGCCTTTCCGAGCACCGCTTCGGTGAGGCGTTGCGCCACAGGCCGCGGGATGAATTCGTGCTCTCGACCAAGGTCGGCCGCCTGCTTCGCCCCGACGCAAGGCGCCCGGAAAATCCGCCCTTCGTCGAGGCCCTGCCGTTCCGCGTCGATGTCGACTACTCCTACGATGCCACCATGCGATCGATCGAGGACAGCCTGCAGCGGCTCGGCCTCGACCGGATCGAGATCGCATTCATCCATGACGTGGCCGAGGACCATCTCGGTCCCAACTGGACCGGCGTCTTCGACAAGGCCATGGAGGGCGGGGCGAAGGCGCTCATCCGCCTGCGCGAGGAAGGCGTCATCAAGGCCTGGGGACTGGGCGTGAACCGGACAGAGGCCTGCGCGCGGGCGCTGCGCATGTCGGATCCGGATGTCTTCCTGCTGGCTGGCCGCTACAGCCTGCTCGACACATCGGCGCTCGACGGCCTCTTTCCCGATTGCGCCGCGCGCGGCGTGCATGTCGTCGTTGGCGGCCCCTACAACTCGGGGCTGCTCGCGGGCGGCAAGACCTATGACTACACGGAGGCGCCGGCCGACAAGATCGCGGCTCGGGACCGGATCATGGCCATTTGCGAGCGCTTCGGCATCGATATCCGGGCGGCCGCCCTGCAGTTCTGCGCCGCGCATCCGGTGGTGGCCGCGGTCATTCCAGGGGCCAAGCACGCGGATCGCGTGCGCCAGAATCTCGACCTGATGCATCAGGAAATTCCGGCCGGGTTCTGGAATGCGCTGAAAGCCGAGCAGACCTTGCCGGAGAATGCGCCCACGCCATGAGACGGCGAGGGAGCCTGGCCGCTGCCATGCGGCTCGTGGGGCGCTGACACCTCGTCAGCGCCCCGCTTCGCTTCCTGGTTTCAGCCCCAGGGATCGAAGTGGAAGGAGGTGAGTTCCGGGGCCTGCAGCGCCGCGGACGCGTCCGCATGCTCCTGCCCGTCCATGCTCAGGACGCTGGCCGCCTCATCCACGGGCGCCAGGTTCGGGATCACCACCTCGTCGTGCTGGTCTGCGGCCAGGGAGGCCTTCCCCCTCCAGACCTCAACCGCCTGCCCGTTTACGGAGAAGGTGAAGCGCTCACCGCCCTGCCAGGGATCCTCCGAAACCTGCTCCGCCACATTATCCACCGCCGGCGCCGGGAACGCAGGCGTCTCGACGGCCACGTCGGTGTCGGATACAGGAGCTTCCACCACCACCTCTGCGCCGGAGGCGGGCGTGTTCACCGCGACGTCAGTGTCGGACACCGGCTCAGTCACGACCACGGGCGTGTCGGACGCGGGCGTATCCACCACCACCGGGACTTCGGAAGCGGGCGTGTCCACCGTTACGTCGGTGCCGGACACCGGCTCAGTGACAACCACGGGCGTGTCGGACACGGGCACAGAGGCGGGCAGCTCCGCCACGTCATCCAGCAGGTCGGAGATCAGGTCAGAGGCGGGATGCGTGAGGAGCGTCGTGATATCCGAGATATCAGCCAGACCGCTGACAATCTGGTCGGAGGTCAGGCCGTAAACCGCCTCATTCGCAACATACGCCGTCACGCCCGTCTCGTTCACCACCAGCGCCGCGCTGGGGGACACCATGTCGTTCACCACCGTGTTGCCGGTGACAGTCAGGCTCGACCCGTCATGCACCGCGCCCTCGCCACCGAAGTGGATCATCACGGGATTGTCCGAGTTCGCACCCTGCTGGATGTAATTGTCGGAAATCGTCACCTTCCCGCCATTCGGCAGGTCGATGGAGTAGCTGCCCGTGCCGTCAGCACCCTGCTCGATCCGGCTTCCGGTGATGACCGTCTCCAGGGCGCGGCTCTTGACCTCATGGCCGATCACCGCACCGTGGAAGTGGCTGTTCTCGACCGTCAGCTTCGCGATCTCGCCGGCATAAAGATTATGCGTGTACCCGTCGCCGCGCCCGTTATTCGCGAACTCGCTGTCCCGGATGGTGATCGTGCCGCCCGGCACGGTGCCGGAGAGCAAGCCGTTCTCGTTGTTCTCGAACAGGCAGTTCTCGATCACGAGGTTACCGCCCTGGAAGCGGATTCCCGCACCGTTCTCGTCCGGAACCTGGGCACCGGAGAAGGCGACGTTCCTGATCGTCACATCGGTGTTCGTCGTGAGAATCGCCTTCCCGTTGGACGGCGATTCCGTCGCGACGAGGTTCACCATGCCGCCCACGCCTTCGATCGTGAGCTTCGTGTCGATATTCGCGAAGTCATTCGTGTAGGTCCCGGCCTGCACGGCCAGAACATCCCCGTCATTCGCTGCGGCCACAGCGGCGGCAATCGTCGAGAACTGCTGGCCTGCGCCAACGGTGAGTGTGCTCATTCTTCTACCCCTACTGAAGTCGCCCGGAACTCCTGGGCTGCACAGCGATCCCCGTCGCCGTGCCTGCAGTGGGCTATCAACCGAACGGCCATCTCCGCAGCGCCGAAGCCGAAACGGTTCCGCTCAAGGCCGCGATTTGCCGGATCACACTTCGCGGAATTGTGAGTGTTGGTAAAATTGTCCTATTTTGTAGCCTTTTCAGCAGGACCGCCACACTGCGATATGCAGGAATGACACAGACTCATCCCTGCTGATCGCGATCACGGGACAGGATTCCAGGCCTCATTCAGGCCTGCCGACGCATATGTCTTCTGGGACGCAGCGCCACAGGCCGGATGGCCTGCCATGGATCGTGAGGCCAAACGGGCCGCCACCAGGGCCAGTGTTCAACCCGAATGGCTCTGCTTGCGGGATGGAAGCGGCAACCCACTGCAGTGCTCCATTTCCAGGGGGAACGGCTCCCGACGAAGCCCTGCAACCGAACGATCCGGGCCAGGATACGCCTCACGCACCCGGCTCCGTCCAAACCGCCTCTGATTTCATTCCCAGAATGAAGGGACACCGCGCCCCCGCATCCGCCGCAGAATGGGACGCAGCGGGATGCCCTGGTTGAAACTGCGCCGCTCCGCGACGCGCATGCCCGAGGAGTCCCGGATCGGCTCGCTGCCATGGTGAAGCGCAGCGCATTGCAGGTCGGCGGTGAAGCCGGGCGATCCTGAGGAACCGGGCGTGGTGCCCGCATCGTGGCGCAGGCGCAGCCCGCCCAGGTCGAAGCCCAGCACCGTACCAAGGGCGATGCGCTGCGCGCC
>DATCMG010000872.1:0-3159 GCA_036563555.1 Roseomonas sp.
CCGATTGCCACCGGAAATACCGTGTACCCGGCTTGCGGCGTGCACAGAAGCACAATCGAGCCCTCTCGATACGACCCGATTTCGCTCGCAATCCTTGAGAGATCATCCACCCCTGCGAGGGCATGCTCCACACGCTGAAAGAAGATCTCGCCTTCGCTGGTCGGTAGCAGCCGCCCCTGCTCCCGTACGAAGAGAGCGAATCCGATATCGGCCTCCAAGCCGCTGATCAACCGGCTGACGGCTGGTTGCGTGAGGCTCATAGCGTCAGCCGCCTTGGTCACTGACCCCGTTTCCATCAGGGCCCGCAGGGCTCTCAACCGCTGAAGCTTCATTCGGGTTACCCGAGATCAGGTCATTACAAGATGTAATGGGGGCAGGAAATCATATCATTTGCAAGCATGAGTCTGGCGGGGGAACATGTTGCGGACACGGCCCGGATGATGCTGGTGTGACGCGCTCTCGCGTTCTTCCAGGCCGGTTCTTTAGTGAGGCACAGGATACCATCAAAGCCGCCCCAAGGGGCCTGCATGCCGGCCATCGCCGTCGCGCAGCAACGAAGTAACGACGAAGAGCAAATATCGACGCTAGTTAATGCGGTTCTCTGACCACCCCATGGCGCATAGCGCCGAAGGAACCGAGCGATGCCCAACTTGGCTGACGAAATGTGCCTGAACGGCCGGATCGCCCGGCGAAGTCTGGCGGCACTCCTCGCCACGCCCTTCCTGGCCCGTCATGCGCGCGCGGCGACATGGCCCGAGCGCCCTGTGGAGATTGTCGTCCCCTTTACCCCCGGCGGCGGTGTCGATCTCACGGCCCGCATTGCCGCACGTTTCCTGGACAAGCACACGGGCGGCAAAGGCTTCGTTGTGGTGAACCGGCCGGGTGCGGGTGGCGAGGTCGGATGGGGTGCGGTCGCGGATGCACGGCCGGATGGCTACACACTCGGCCTGCTGAACGCGCCGAACATCCTCACTATTCCAATCGAGCGCTCCACACCACGCTTCACGCTCGACAGCTTCGCGCTGATCGCGAATCTCGCGGATGATCCAGTCACCCTTTCGGTGCACGCATCCAGTCCCATCATGTCGGTCGCGGAGCTGATCGCGACGGCAAAAGAGAAGCCGGGGCAGCTTACCTACGGCACCGCAGGTATCGGCGCGGTGGGTCATATCGCGATGATGTCGCTGGCGCGGGCGGCCGGCATCACGGCGGAGCACATCCCGTTTCAGGGCGCATCCGGCGTCGCCGCGGCCCTTCTGGGGCGGCAGATTGCCATTGCCACCACGACCTTTGCCGAATCGGTTTCCTTCGCAAGGGGTAAGACCGAATGGCGTATCCTGGGCGTCATGTCGCCCAAGCGGCTGGAAGCCATGCCGGAATTGCCGACATTCGTGGAATCCGGCATCCCGGTGGAGGTTGGCTCCCAGCGCGGCCTGGCTGCACCGCGTGGCACACCGCCGGAGGTGATGGCGGCCATGTTCGCGGCAGTCGACAAGATGGTCGCCGATCCGGAATTCACGGCCGCCATGGCAACCTCCTCCCTACCGCTGCGCGTGATGAGGGCGGATGCCTATGCCGCGCATCTGAAGAAGCTGGAAGCGGATCTCCGCAACCTCTGGGCCACCCATCCCTGGAAATAGCCGAAGCGCCCCGTGAGCCGTCACCCAAGGAGATCCTGATGCGTACCGACCGCGTGCCTTATGCCGACATCCGGGCCTATCTGAAGACGAAGGACACGGTAATCATCCCGATCGGCGCGACCGAATGCTACGGCCCTCATCTGGCGACCGGCACGGAGCTACGCATCTGCGAAACCTACGCCACCGAGATCGGCGAGCGCGCCGGCATCGCCGTGGTGCCGGTGGTACCGTTCAACTACTCGCACATGTTCCTAGACTATCCCGGCACTTGCTCGGTAGAGATGGCCACTCTCGAAGCCTACGTACTGGAAGCCTGCGACGGGCTCGCGGGCCAGGGCTTCAAGCGCTTCTTCTTCGTCAACGTGCATAACGGCTCGCTCGGGCCATTAGAAGGCGTGTGCCGTACACTGCGCCGGCGCCACGGCTCCATGGGCGCCCTGATTGATGTCTTCTCCGTGATGCGCGACGTCGGTGGGGTTACCTTCGAGACGAAGTCGGCACCGACAGCGCATGCCGCCGAGATGGTCACCTCGGTCGCCCTGCACCTTTGCCCGGAGTTGGTCTTCATGGACCGCGCCAAGCCACCTGTGATCTCGCCGCCGCCATCCGAAAAGGTGCGCGCGCTCTCGGGCAACAAGATCGCCTTCGGCGGCTCCTCCTTCATTAACTTCGCCAATATGGCCGATGATTCGCCACTGGGCCTGCGAGACGATCCGCTTCCCTCCACCGCAGAGAAGGGCCGGACAATCTGGGAGAACGCCGTGGCCTACGGTACCGAGGCCGTTGGAATATACTCGACCATGAAGCCGCCCAGCGGGTCGCCGGCGTGAAGGCCGTCGCCGATTACGGCCCTTATGGATGGCGCGCAAAGATCGGATTGATCATCCCCTCGACCAACACGATCAATGAGCCGGAGTTCTGGCGGCTGGCCCCCGAGGGGGTCACGGTGCACAGTGCCCGCGCCACCTCAACCGGCGAGTTCAGCCCTGCGTATTTCCAGCGCTTGCGTGAGGCTGGAAAGCGCTGCGCCGATGACCTGGCGACATCCGAGGTGGATGTGATCGCCTATGGCTGCACCTCCGGCTCCATCGTCTGCCCGCTGGAGGAGATCGTGTCCGAGATCGGGGAGCGGACCGGCATCCCGACGGTCGCGACCGCCGGATCGGTCGTTTCTGCTCT
The DNA here is from genome assembly GCA_036563555.1 of Roseomonas sp. Lineage (GTDB taxonomy): Bacteria > Pseudomonadota > Alphaproteobacteria > Acetobacterales > Acetobacteraceae > Roseomonas. The sequence goes on from DATCMG010000872.1 coordinate 2,820, forward strand.
GCGAGCGCTGAATGTGCGCCGCGTTGCCGTCGCCACGCCCTATGTGGATTTCATTAATGAAGCCGAGCGGGAGTTCCTTGCCCGCCATGGCTTCGAGGTGACGTCCTTGCACGGCCTGCGCCTCGGCGAGACGCAGGCTGAACGCCGCGCCATAGGCCGCGTGCCGCCCGAGCACACCTATCGTATGGCACGCCGCGTGAACCGGCCGGAGGCGGAAGCGATCTTCATCTCCTGCACCAACCTCGCAACGCTTGATGTCATCGCGCGGATCGAGGCGGATCTAGGTAAGCCAGTGGTCACCAGCAACCAGGCCTGCCTCTGGAACTGTCTTCGCCTCGCC
>DATCMG010000873.1:0-4937 GCA_036563555.1 Roseomonas sp.
CCGGCCCTGCAGATCCTTCGCGGTCTTGTCATAGGCCGCCTTGTCCGCCCAGCTCTCGCGCGGGTTCAGCACCTCGGCCGGCACGCCCTCCAGCGCCTTCGGGATCGCCAGGCCGAAGAACGGCTCCTGCTCGAACTCGCCCTTGGCCAGCGAACCGTCCAGCGCCGCGCGCAGCAGGGCGCGGGTGTGCTGGATGCTCATGCGCTTGCCCGTGCCATAGGCCCCGCCGGTCCAGCCGGTGTTCACCAGCCACACCTGGGCGCCATGCTTCTCGATCAGCTCGGCCAGCATGCGCCCGTAGACCTCGGGGTGGCGGGGCAGGAAGGGTGCGCCGAAGCAGGTGGAGAAGGTCGCCTGCGGCTCCTTGCCCAGCCCCTTCTCCGTGCCCGCCACCTTCGCGGTGTAGCCGGACATGAAGTGGTACATGGCCTGCGCGGGCGTCAGCTTGCTGATCGGGGGCAGCACGCCGAAGGCGTCGGCCGTCAGCATCACCACGTTCTTCGGCAGCCCGCCCATGCCGCCCGGCTGCGTGTTCGGGATGAACTCGATCGGGTAGCAGGAGCGCGTGTTCTCGGTCAGGCTGCCGTCCTCGAGGTCGAGGTTGCCGCGCTCATCGGCCACCACGTTCTCGAGCACCGCGCCGAAGCGGTGCGTCGCGTTCCAGATCTGCGGCTCCGCTTCCTTCGAGAGCTTGATGACCTTGGCGTAGCATCCGCCCTCGAAGTTGAAGACGCCCTTGTCCGACCAGCCATGCTCGTCATCGCCGATCAGCGCGCGCTCGGGGTCGGAGGACAGCGTGGTCTTGCCCGTGCCGGACAGGCCGAAGAACAGCGCCGTGTCGCCGGACTTGCCGACATTGGCCGAGCAATGCATCGGCAGCACGCCCTTGGCCGGCAGCAGCCAGTTCATCACGGTGAAGATGCTCTTCTTGATCTCACCGGCATAGCTCGTGCCCGCGATCGCGATGATCTTCTTGGCGAAGGAAAGCGCGATCAGCGTCGAGCTGCCTTCACGCCCGCCATCGGTGGCGGGGTTCGCCTCCATCTCCGGCGCGTGCAGGATCACGAAGTCCGGCTCGAAGCCGGCCAGCTCCTCCACCGGCGGGCGGATGAACATGTTGCGGGCGAACATCGCGTGCCACGCATTCGGCGTCACCAGCCGCACCTTGATGCGGTGCTCGGGATCCGCGCCGGCATAAAGGTCCTGCGTGAACAGCTCGCCCTGGCTGCCCAGATGCTCGCGCACGCGCCCGGTAAAGGCCTCGAACTTCGCGGGGTCGATCTTCTGGTTGACCTTGCCCCACCAGATCTCCTTCGCCGCCTCGGGATCGTCGGCCACGAACTTGTCCTGCACGGAGCGGCCGGTGTGCTGGCCGGTCACGGCGATGAAGGCGCCATCGGCGGAAAGCCGGCCCTCGCCACGTCGCAGCGCATGCGTCGTCAGGCCGGGGGCGGTCAGGTTCGCGTGAACCGCGGCGGAAGCGGACACGCCGGTGCCGGACAGGGCGCGAGCGGTGCTGGTCTCAGTCATGGATGGGCGTTTGCCTCCGGCTGGCATTTGGTCCCCCGTGTGTCAGGGACCGGTCGAATATGGCCGGGATTTTGCCCGCACCAGGGGCGAAAATACGGCCAACTTCACGATCCGATCAAAATAACTACACAGTTACTTTAAGATCGGTCCGAGGAAATCAAATCCTGGTGTGAATGCCCCGTCCGAACGAAATTTTGTCGGGAACAACACAACCATAGGTAGTTCATGCCCGCCGGCACCCTGCATCAGGCTTGCCCGCGCGGCATTGCCGCACGCGTCCGGCAGAAGGCCCAGGCCGTGCATTTCCGCTTCACCGGCCAAGCCTCCACGCCGGGGATCTTACATGTCCATTTGCCAGCGGCGCCGGTCCGGCCACATCCACTTTCCCAACGGGTTCCGCGGCGGACCGGCTATGCCAAGCCCCCACCGGCACCCGGGATCCCATCCTCCCCCGCTCCAGGCCGGAAATCCGCCGCGCGCAGCCGATGCGCGCGGCCGAAGCCGAGCACCATCAGCCCGCCCGCCGGAACCACCCGCCAGAGGCTGAAATCCGCGAAGCCGGCATAGAGGGCGGCATAGGGATGACGTGCGATCCAACGCTGCTTCAGCGCCTCGTCCTCAACCCGCTCGGCCAGGCCCGTCACGCTCACGCGGGGCGTGGTCTGCGGGTTCTCGCTCTCCGCCGCACCCTGGAAAAGTAGCGAGCAGCGCCCGTCCCGCACGAGCTGGCGCGTATGCTCGGACAGGGTCGAAAGCCAGAGCAGCACGGCCCCATCCGCCGCGATGGCGGGGGTGACCAGCGCGGCATGCGGATGCCCGTCCTTGCCCACGGTGGCCAGCGTGGCCGACGCCGCCTCGCGCATCAGCCGCCGCGCGGTCAGCCCGTGTTCCGGGGCATCTCCCGGTGTTTCTCCGGGGGCGTCTCCCCGCCCTGGCTCCGTCATGGCATCCTCCCGCCACATTCGGGTCCGACACTCGCGCGTTGTCCGCCCCGAGAACGCCTTTAGGGACGCCCGATGCCCCATACCATCGCCCTGGTGGATGATGACCGCAACATCCTCACCTCCGTCTCCATGACGCTGGAGCAGGAGGGATTCACCGTGCGCACCTACACGGATGGGGAGAGCGCGCTGCAGGGCCTCCTCGCCCGCCCCGTCGACCTCGCGGTGCTCGACATCAAGATGCCCCGCATGGACGGCATGGAGCTTCTCCAGCGCCTGCGCCAGCGCAGCGGCATGCCGGTGATCTTCCTCACCTCGAAGGATGACGAGCTGGACGAGCTGATGGGCCTGCGCCTCGGCGCGGACGACTACATCACCAAGCCCTTCTCCCAGCGCCTGCTGCTGGAGCGCATCCGCACCCTGCTCCGCCGCAACGAGGCCAGCCGCGCGGAGGGCTCCGGCACGCCCCAGGGCGGCGTCATCGCCCGTGGCGACCTCGTGCTCGATGAGACGAAGCATACCTGCACCTGGAAGGGAAAACCCGTCCAGCTCACCGTTACCGAGTTCCTGCTGGTGAAGGCGCTGGCCGTCCGCCCGGGCATGGTGAAGAACCGCGACCAGCTCATCGACGCCGCCTATGGCGAGAACATCTATGTGGACGACCGCACCATCGACAGCCACGTCAAGCGTGTCCGCAAGAAGTTCCGGGCGGTGGATGATGATTTCGGGCAGATCGAGACGCTCTACGGCATCGGGTACCGCTACAAGGAAGCCTAGCCGCCGCGCTAGGCCTGATCAGCTCCGGGGAAGGATCGGCCGGGGCCAGCACGGCGCGCTTTACCATCCACCAGACGAATGGAAGCCATTCACCGCATCAGCTGGAGTCCTTGGCAGGCGGGGGTCATATGGGCCTTCAAGACGACGACATGATGCCGCCGCCATCCACCAGGGATATGAACCATGTCTGCTTCCAATCTTTCCAAGACCCTCCGCACCCTCGGCCTCGCCGCCGCATTGATCGGCGGCGCCGTCAGCCCCTCCTTCGCCGAGGGCACCTATGTCGTGGGTCCGACTGCCTCCCCCGCCTGGAGCCAGACGGACACCCGCACGCCGCTGGCCGGCTATGGCGCGGCTCAGGCCAGCGCCACCCAGAACTTCCTTGAGCGTTCCGGCGCCACAGGTAATGGGGGCCAGCATAGCTGATCACGGGGTTCCCCTCGGGGTTCCACCGCTTCGGTACAGGAAAGGGCCGCCGGCAGTGCCGGCGGCCCTTTTCACATGGTCCGTCCTATCCGACCCCGCGCGGCCCAGGTTACCCGCCCCAGCATCGCCACAACCAGGCCTCACCGCCGGCCCGAAACCGTCCTATGGTGCATCCCATGCCGGATGCCAGCGGTCCTGTCGCGGTCGAGATTCCCCCCACCGTTCCACTGGAGCGGCGGGGCACGAACCGCCGCATCTCCCCGCTCCTGCGCCGGATCCTGCTGGTCAACATGCTGCCGCCCGTCCTGCTGGGCGCCACGCTTTTGTACCTCGACCAGTACCAGGACGGCCTGCTGGCCGCCGAGGTGCAGGGCCTTCGCACCCAGGCCCGCATTTACGCCAACGGCATCGCCGAAGCCGGGGTCCGCATCCAGGACGACCGCGCCATCCTCGTCCCCGAGGTCTCGCGCCCCCTGCTGCGCCGCCTGACCGAGCCGAGCACCGGCACCCAGGCCAAGCTCTTCGACAATAACGGGCTGTTGGTGGCCGATAGCCGCGTGCGCGAAGGCCCCGGCGGCGCGATCGTCACCGAGCCCCTGCCGCCGCCCAGCCAACCCGGCCCCGTCGCCGGCACGCTCGGCCGCCTCTATGAGCGCGTGCTGGACTGGTTCCCGCGCCCCCGCGTGCGCGGCCCCGCCGTGGTGGTGGACGAAACCCCCGGCGCCCCCTCCTTCGATTGGCAGCCCGATCTCGGCCCCGACAGGCGCGAGGAACTCCGCCTCGCCCTCGAAGGCGGCGTGAATCCCTATGTCCGCCGCACCGCCGATGGGCGCCTTCTCGTCTCCGTCGCCGAGCCGGCGCGCCGCGCCAACCAACCCGTCGGCATCGTGCTGCTCACGCGGGAAGCGCGGGAGGTGGACCAGCGCGTAATGGAAATCCGCGGCTCCGTCCTCGTCCTCTTCGTCATGGCCCTGGCGCTCACGGTGGCGCTTTCCGTCTATCTCGCCCGCACCCTGGCCTCGCCGATGCTTGAACTCGCCGCCTCGGCCGCCTCGATGCGCGCGGGCAAGGGCCGCGGCGGCTCGGTCCCCGCCCCCCTGATGCAGCGCCAGGACGAGATCGGCATCCTCGCCCGCGCCCTGCAAAGCGGCACCAACGCCCTTTGGGCGCGCGTCGACTCCAACGAACGCTTCGCGGCCGATGTGGCGCATGAGCTCCGTAATCCCCTCACCTCCGTCCGCTCCGCCATCGAGACCCTCCGCC
>DATCMG010000874.1:0-6066 GCA_036563555.1 Roseomonas sp.
GAAATTCTCGCCCGCTACCTCAACGCCGCGTATTTCGGCGCGGGGGCCACGGGCGCGGATGCGGCGGCGCGGCGATATTTCGGCAAGCCGGCGGCGGAGGTGAACCTCGCCGAGGCGGCGATGCTGGCCGGGCTGGTGCGCGCACCCTCGGCCCTGGCGCCGACGCGGAACCCGGAAGGGGCGAAGCGCAGGGCGGAGGTGGTGCTGTCCGTGCTGGAGGAAACTGGGCGCGCCACGCCTGAGCAGTTGGCCGCGGCCCGCGCCGCTCCCCCTGCCCTGCGCACGCCGCCCGAGGCCCCGCCCGGGCGCGGCTATTTCGCGGATTGGGTCGAGGGTGAGGCGCGGCGACTGGTCGGCCCCATCCCCATTGACCTGGCAGTGCGCAGCACGCTCGATCCAGCCTTGCAGGACCTGGCCGAGCGGGTGGTGGCACGCGTGATGGACCGGGAAGGCGAGCGGCAGAAGGCAGGTCAGGCGGCGTTGCTGGCCATCACCCATGACGGGGCCGTGCTGGCCGCCGTGGGCGGGCGCGATTACGGCGCCAGCCAGTTCAACCGCATCACCCAGGCGCGGCGGCAGCCGGGATCGCTGTTCAAGATCTTCACCTATGCGGCGGCACTGGAAAGCGGAGCGCGCCCGGACAGCATGGTGGTGGACCGGCCCGTGCAGATCGGGAATTGGTCGCCCGGCAATGCCTCGGGCGGGTATCGCGGGGCGATGCCGCTGCGGCAGGCCTTCTCCAATTCGGTGAACACGGTGGCGGTGCAGCTCTTCCAGTCCCTTGGGCGGGACCGCGTGCTCGATGTCGCGAAGCGGATGGGGCTGCGCTCGGAGATGCCGGATGTGCCGAGCATCGCCCTCGGCAGCGGCGAGGCGACGTTGCTGGAAATGGTGGCGGCCTTTGCCTCGATCCCCAGCAACCGGAAGGTGGAGCCCTATGCGGTGCGTGGCGTGCGGGCGCGGGACCGGACACTCTATGCGCGGCCGGAGGCGCCGCCAGCAGGTCCGCCCGTGCTCTCGCAGGCGGCACAGCAAGGGATGCTGGACCTGCTCCTGGCGGTGGTGCGGGACGGCACGGGACGCGCGGCGCGGCTGGAACGGCCTGTGGCGGGCAAGACGGGCACGACGCAGGACAACCGGGATGCCTGGTTCATCGGCATGACGGCCGATGTCATCGTTGGCGTCTGGGTCGGGAATGACGACAACTCGCCGATGCAGGGCGTGACCGGCGGCGGGCTGCCGGCGCGGATCTGGCATGATTTCGTGGCCGAGGCCGACCGCGTGAAGACCTCCGAGGCCCCGCTTCCGACCGAGGCGCCCGTCACGACCGCCGAGGCACCGCGCCAGGTGGCACCGCTGCGCGGGCCGGTGCGGGTGGTGGACACCGCCACGCTGCGGATCGGCGATCGCGCGGTGCAGTTGCGGGGCGTGATCGGCCTGGGCGGCGAGTTCGCCCAGGGCATGGAGGACTTCATCGCCGGGCGGGACGTGACCTGCGAGCCCGTGACCGATGGCGCGCATCGCTGCGCCGTAGGCGGGCGCGACCTGTCTGAAGTGGTGTTGTCCAATGGTGGAGGCCGGGCGGCGGCGGATGCTCCGCCGGATCTTCGCCGCAGCGAGGCGGCGGCGCGGACGGCAAGGCGGGGGATCTGGGGCGGGCGCTGACCCGTCCCGCTTCTTGCCCCGTTAACCTTCGACCGGTACCCCGGCCTCGTCCTTCGAGGTGCGGATGGTCTGGAGCGTGCGGACATGCATGACCGTGTTCGCCCCGGTCAGGCGGTTGGTCAGCTCATTCTCATGGGCCGGGTTGCGGGCGACGAGGCGCAGCAGGAAGTCGCCGCCGCCGCGGATCATGTGGCACTCCCGCACCTCCGGCCAGTCACGCACCATGGCCTCGAAGGCTTCCAGCACGGGCAGCTTCTGGCTCTCGAGTCCCACCACGGCGAAGAAGGTGATTTCCCAGCCCAGCGCCGCCGGTTCCACATCGGCGTGGTAGCCGCGGATGACCCCGGTTTCCTCCAACCGGCGGACCCGGCGCAGGCAAGGGGGCGCTGAAAGGCCGACCTTGGCGGCGAGCGCCACATTGGTCATGCGGCCATCGGCCTGCAATTCGCGCAGGATATCGCGATCGGTCGCGTCGAGGGCGGCGGGGCCGAGGTCTTTCAAGGGCGGGTCTTCTCTCGGGCCGGTCGGGCCTGGACGCTTCAGGGCGGCGACTATCCTCCGTCCGGGGGGCCGTCTTCAAGGGTCCGGCTCCACGATGCGGGCCAGGGGTGGTGCATCGCGCGCAATGCGCCGATATGGTGGTCCGTCGACTCTGCACTGCACTCAGGACATGGACGTGGCCGAGACCCACCGCACGCGACTTCTCATCCTCGGGGCCGGGCCGGCCGGCTACACCGCCGCCATCTATGCGGCGCGGGCCGGGCTGGAACCGATCCTCGTCGCCGGCCTGCAGCCTGGCGGGCAGCTGACCATCACCACCGATGTCGAGAATTTTCCCGGCTTCGCCAGCGCCGTCCAGGGGCCGTGGCTCATGGACCAGATGCGCGCCCAGGCCGAGCATGTCGGCACGCGGATCATCCAGGACGTGATCACCTCCGTGGAGCTGGGTTCACGGCCCTTCAGGGCGCTGGGCGATTCGGGCGATGCGTACGAGGCCTCGGCCATGGTGATCGCCACCGGCGCCCAGGCGCGCTGGCTGGGCATCCCCGGGGAGAAGGAGCTCTCAGGCTTCGGCGTCTCGGCCTGTGCCACCTGCGACGGCTTTTTCTTCCGGGGCAAGGAGGTCGCCGTGATCGGTGGCGGCAACTCGGCGGTGGAGGAAGCTCTTTATCTCGCTGGGCTGGCCAGCAAGGTCACGCTGATTCACCGGCGCGACAGCCTGCGGGCGGAGCGGATCATGCAGGAACGCCTGTTCAAACACCCGAAGATCTCGATCATCTGGAACACGGTGGTGGAGGAGGCGCTGGCGAGCGAGGGCAAGTTCCCGGCCCTGCGGGCACTGAAGCTCCGCGATATGGCGGGAGGCGGGCATTACGAGCTGCCGGTACACGGCATGTTCGTCGCGATCGGACACGACCCCGCTACGGCGCTGTTCCGAGGCCAGCTCCAGACCGATGAGGACGGCTATATCATCACCGAGCCGGGCTCGGCCCGCACCAGCGTGCCGGGGGTCTTCGCCGCAGGCGACGTGCAGGACCGGATCTACCGCCAGGCCGTCACGGCCGCAGGCACCGGCTGCATGGCGGCGCTCGATGCGGAGAAGTGGCTGGCCCACATCCCCGATGATGCCCCCTCCCCGGCCGCCTATGACGCGGTGAGCGTCTGATGCCGCTGGATTGGGACAAGCTGCGCGTCTTCCACGCGGTGGCCGAGGCGGGGTCCTTCACCCATGCGGGGGATACGCTGAACCTCAGCCAGTCCGCCGTGTCGCGCCAGATCCAGGCGCTGGAGGAGAGCCTGGCGGTGCCGCTCTTCCACCGGCATGCGCGCGGCCTGATCCTGACGGAACAGGGCGAGACGCTGAACAAGACGGTGCGCGAGGTTTTCGCGAAGCTCGCCATGACCGAGGCGCTGCTGACCGAGAGCCGGGAGCGCGCGGCCGGGCGGCTGAAGGTGACGACGACCACCGGCTTCGGCTCCACCTGGCTGGCACCGCGGTTGGAGAAGTTCCTGACGCTGCACCCCGAGGTGACCGTCACCTTGCTGCTGGACGATACGGAACTCGATCTGGCTATGCGGGAGGCGGACCTGGCCATCCGCATGCACCCGCCGCGGCAGCCCGACCTGATCCAGCGCCATATCGCGACCTTCGGCTGGAAGGTGGTGGGATCGCCCGACTACCTCCGCGGTGCCGGAATCCCGCAGCGCGCCGAGGATCTGGATGCGCACCGGCTGATCATCTACGGCGAGTACCACCCACCCGTGGACGACATAAACTGGCTTGCCGAGGCCGGCCGCCGCCCGGGATCGCCGCGCCGCGCGGTCGTGGAGGTGAACTCCCTGCCCGCCATGCTGCGGGCGGTACGCTCGGGACTCGGCCTTGCAGCGCTGCCGGACTACATGGGCGAGGATCTCGATGAACTCGTGGCGGTGTTGCCGGAGCTGAAGACACCGAAGATCGAGGCCTATTTCGTCTATCCCGAGGAAATGCGGAATTCGAAGCGCGTGGCGGTCTTCCGCGACTTCCTCGTCTCGGAACTGGCTACGGGAGGGTAAAGGTTGCTGCACCGCGTCATGCGAAGGCCGCATGGCGGGGCGCCGATCTTGGCACGCCGCGCATCGCGGGACCGCGCATACCTTCCTTCCGTTCGGTGATTGATCCGGACGGGGTCCCCGGACCCCCGCGTCTCCCAGACGTGAAGCCTCCCTGTATGCACTCGCCCGGAAGGCTTCGGCTTCAGGCCGTGGTTTTCCGGGCTTTCTTTTTTGCCGCCGCGGTGCCACCTGACGGGCATCCCGCGACGCGGCCCGTGCCGGATCCTGACAGCGTCAGAACAGACCGGCCCCGGACCCCAACAGAGAGCGACGATGCGAACCCTCAAGGGCACTGATTTCAACGACCGCAGTAAGAATTCCCTCGAGGCCAAGAAGGCCTTGCTCGAGCGCTTCAAGGCGCGCCCGGCCGCCGATGACCCGACGGTGCTGGCCCGGCAGGAAGAGCGCCGCCGGATCATCGAGGCGCGCGAGATCCGGGAGGCGGAGCGCCGCCGCCTCAAGGAGGAGGAGAGGGCCCGCCAGGAGGCCGAGCGCCTCCGCCTGATCGCCGAGGAGGAAGCCCGCCAGGCCGAGTTGGCGCGCCAGGCCGCCGAAGCGGCGGAACGCGCGAAGCAGGAGCTGATCGAGGCAAAGCTAGAGCGCGATCGTCGCTATGCGGCGCGCAAGGCGCGGGCGAAGGGCAAGAAGTAAGCCTCTCCACGTCTTATTGCGAGCGTTTCGCGCCGCCGGTCCCGCCAGGGGTCGGCGGCGTTTTCATGCGGCCGCTGCTTCGGCCCGGAGGCGGGCGGCATGGGCCCGGATGATCGGCTCAAGCCCCGGATCGGCGAGATCGGCGGAAAACCCGGGGTAGAGGGTGCCGAGCCGCGCCGGCCAGCCGGCGACCAGGGCTTCCACCGCCGGGTCGGGCGCGCAGCCAATCCGGACCCCGGCCACGCCACAGGCCGCCAGGGCGGCGCGCGCCGATTCGGCGGAGCCGGCCAGGGATGGGACGTGCAGCAGCCCTGCCGGCACGGACCCCAGCGCGGCACGCATGGCCAGGCCGAGGCAGGCCTCGATCGAAGCGACTGGAACGGCGTGATCCGGTGCCAGCGGGGCGGTGTAGCGCCGGCCGCGCAGGGCGGCGTCGATGAGCACGGAAACGAAGCCAGCGCCTGGGGGCGCGGTGCGGGCGCCGGTGCGGACCAGATTTACGGGAAGACGCAGGATGACGCCCTCCACCTCGCCGCGCCGTGTCGCGTCAAGGAGCAGGCGCTCCGCGATCAGCTTCGTGGTGCCATAGGCGGAGCGGGGGTCCGGGGGCGTATCCTCGGTTGCCACCGGATCGCCACGGCCGAAGACGGCGATGCTGGAGAGGAGCAGCACGCGCGGCGGCACGGGCTGCGCGCGGGCCCAGCGCAGCACTGCGCGTGTGCCCTCCACATTGATGGCGAAAGCGGCGTCGGGGTCAGCCTCGCTCGCCTGGCTGGTGATGGCGGCGGCATGGATGACGAGATCGGCCGGAGGGGTGACCTCGGCGAAGCGGGCAATGTCGGCGGCGATGGCCTGGAAGGGCGCGCCCGCGGGCGGGGTGGCGCGGTCCAGCCCGACCACCCCGGTAATGCGCGGATCGGCCGCGAGCCGCGCCGCCAGCTGCCCGCCAAGGAAGCCGGCGGCGCCGGTGACGATGGCCCGCATCGCTATTCCGGCTTCACATTCGCCACCCGGATCACTTCGGCCCAACGGTCGATGTCCTGGCGGAGGAAGGGCACCATCGCCTCGGCGGTGCGGACATTCACCGTCATGCCGACCTCGGTGGTGCGGGCGCGCACGGGCTCTCGGGCGATGGCGGCCAGGGCCAGCTCCCGC
>DATCMG010000879.1:0-2912 GCA_036563555.1 Roseomonas sp.
CAGGCCTTCCTGCGCGTGCTGCGCCAGCCCGGCGTCGGGCTGGATCACCACGCCCGCGCCTTCCTCGCCCTGGCCACGGCGCTCCGCTACGACGCGAACGACCCTGGCCTGCTGGCCCCCGCGCGCCAGTTGCTCGGGCCCGTGGCGCAGCAGCGGGCGGAGCGGATCGGGGCGGCGCTGCGCCTGGCCTACACGCTGTCCGGCGGCACGCCGGCGCTTCTGGCAGGTACCTCGCTCGCCCTGCGGGGCGGCCGCCTCGTCCTGCGGCTGGTCGAGGGAACCGGCGTCTTCGCCGGCGAGAGCGTGCAGCGTCGCGTCGACAGCCTGGCCGCCGCGATGGGGCTGGAGGCCGAGGTCGAGGTGATGCCCCTCGCCGCCGCGGGGTAGGAGGCTGGGGACGGCTGGCATCCACCCGGCATCCGGTGCAGCTTGATGCCGATGCAGAACGGGCCTATCGCCACACCGATGCAAGCTCCCATGCGCGGCACGCTCGCCGTCGCGGGCATCCGGCTGCGCCTGCTGCTCCTCGCGATCGCGACCGTTCTGCCGGTGCTTGGCTTCGCCGGCCTCGTCCTCTGGCGCTTCGCCGAGGCGCAGGGCCAGATGGTGGAGCGGACCGTGCTGGACCGGGCCGAGGGATTGGCCCGGATGATCGATTCCGAGTTCGATTCCCTTACCTCCACGCTGCAGGCCATCGCCGCGACCGACGCCTTCCAGGCCGGTGACCTGGAGAGTGTTCACCGGCACCTCGTCGCCGTGGCTGGGAAGCTCGCGGCCAGCCTCACCCTGCGCGACGCGGAGGGCCGGATTCTCCTTCACAGCAAGCTTCCCTTCGGGCCGATCGGGCCGGAGCACCCGGTGCGGCCGGGCTGGGCGGCGTTGAGCCGCGATCCGTCGGGCCGCGCCTATGTGACGGACATCTTCACCGGCACGGCAAGCCAGGAGCCGAGCTACAGCGTGGTCCTGCCGGTGCAGGATGCCCGGGGAAACCGGCTTCTGCTGGCGGCGGGTTTCGTGGCGAAGCACCTGACGCAGCGGCTGCGGCAGGAGGTGCCCGAGGTGGGCTGGACGGCCGTGGTCGTGGACCGCACCAGCCGGGTCGTCGCGCGCAGCAGGGCGCTGGGCCAGATGCAGGCGCGCGATGCCGGCGCGCGCTTCCCGCATCCTTCCGGCGTCTGGCGCGGCACGAATCACGAAGGCGCCCCGATGGTGATGGCCCATGCGCCCATGGCCGCCGGCTGGACCGCCGGCGTCAGCCTCGCGGCCGAGATGGTGGATGCGCCGGTGCGCCGTGCCGTCTGGGCCCTGGCCGGGGTGGGGATACTGCTCCTGGGCTGCGCCATCGTGCTGGCATTCGGGGCCGGGTCACGGATCGCGCGCGCCATCATGACCCTCTCGGAGGCCGCGGCAGCGCTGGGGCGGGGCGCCCCCGTGCCACCCGTGCGGACCACGCTGCGGGAGGTGAACGCGGTCGGCGCGGCCCTCTCTCGCGCCGCCACCGCCCTGGCGGCACGCGATGCGGCGCTGCGGGAGCGCGAGGCGCAACTGGCCCGGACGCAGCGCCTGGCGCGGGTGGGCGGCTTCGAGATCGCAATGGACTGCGATCCCGTGAGCGGCCTCCGGGTCCATAACTTCCGCTCGCCCGAATACCTTGCCCTGCACGGCCTCGGCGCCGAGGCAGCCGAGGAGCCGCACGAGGCCTGGGTGCGCCGGATCCATCCCGAGGATCGCGGCCGGGTCGCCACGGACTTCGCCGCTGCCCTGGATGGGAAAGGCCATGACTACGTCGCCGAATACCGGGTTCTGACTCCCTCGGGCGAGACCCGCTGGATTTCCGCCCTGGCCGAGATCGAGCGCGACGCACGCGGCCGCGCCATCCGGATGCGCGGCGTGCATGTCGACATCTCCGCCCTGCGCCGCACCGAGGCCCGGCTGGCCGAGAACCAGGCAGCCCTGACGGCCGCGGAGGAGCGGCTGCGCCTCGCGCTTGAGGCGGGCGGGCTGATCGCCTTCGATCTGGACCTGCTGACGCGGCAGGGCGTCTTCTCGCCCGGGCACTTCGCCCTTCTCGGCCTGCCGGTTCCGCCTGACTGTCGCGGCGACCTGGAAAGCTGGAAGGCCGCGATGCATCCGGACGACCAGCCGATCACGCCCGAGGCCTGGGAGCGGGCGGTCGCCGAGGGCGCCACCATCACGATGGAGCACCGGCTCCGCACCCCGCTCGGCGAGCGCTGGATCGCGATCACCGGCCGCGCCCTGCCAGGCACCGGCCGTTTCGTCGGCGTCTATGCCGATGTCACGGAGCGCCGCGCCGCGCAGGCCGTGCTGGAAGCGCGGGTGGGCGAGGCCGTCGCGGCCGCCGAGGCCGCCCAGGCCCAACTCGCCCAGGCCCGCAAGATGGAGGCGCTGGGGCAGCTTACCGGCGGCGTGGCGCATGATTTCAACAACCTGCTGCAGGTCGTGGCCTCCGGCGCCACGCTGCTGGGCAAGCGCCCGGCGATCATGGCCGATCCCGGCGCGCGCCGCCTGCTGGAGGGCGTCGCCGGGGCCGCCGAGCGGGGCGCGGCGCTGACCCGCCGGATGCTCGCCTTCGCGCGGCGGCAGGAGCTGCGGATGGGAGCGGTGGACACGGCCACCCTCATCACCTCGCTGCGCGACATCCTGGTGCGCAGCCTCGGCCCGGCCACGCCGCTGGAGATCAACCTGCCGGAGGAGTTGTGGTGGGTCCAGGCCGACCCGAACCAGCTCGAACTTGCCCTGCTGAACCTCTGCGTGAACGCGCGCGACGCCATGCCGCCGGACCTCTTCCCCCAGGGGCGCGTTCGGATCACCGCCCGCAACGCCCCTGCCGGCCCGCGGGGCGCGGAGATCGTGGAAGGGAGCGCGGGCGAAGCGCCACCGCCGGGCGACTG
>DATCMG010000050.1:0-3665 GCA_036563555.1 Roseomonas sp.
CCGCCTCGGGCGCGAACTCGCCCCGGTCTGGGCCCGTGACAGCCTCGCGGGCTGCGAGGGCGCGGAGGCCATCCTGGCCGCCAATGGCTCGGCCTTCATTGCCGCCGCGGTTGCGGAGCGGCTGGATCTTCCCCTCGTCCAGGGCTGGCTCCAGCCCATCGCCCCCACCGGCGCCTTCACCACGCCCCTGATGCCGCCGCTGCCCCTGCGCGGTGCCCCGGCGCGCTGGACCCATCATGCGATGCGGCGCCTGATCTGGTCCGGCATGGCCGATTCCATCGGCGAGTTGCGCCGCCAACTCGGCCTGCGCCCCATCACCGGCCGCGCCGCCTGGGCCGGGCTGGACCGCCGCCCCGGCTTCTGCGCGGTCAGCCCCGCCCTCATCCCCCGCCCGGCCGACTGGCCCGACGCGATCCGCATGACTGGGTTCCTCTTCCTGGACGAGCCTGGCTGGCAGCCCGACCCCGCCCTGAAAGCCTTCATCGAGGCCGGCGAACCCCCCCTTTATATCGGCTTCGGCAGCATGACCGGGCGCGATCCCGCCGCACTGTCCCGCATGCTCGCCGAGGCGATCCGCCGCCTCGGCCGGCGCAGCCTCGTCTCCCTCGGCTGGGGCGGGCTGGACCGGGCCGTCCTGACCGCTGCCCGCGACGACGGCCTCCCCTTGCACCTGATCGAGGAGGCGCCGCATGACCGCCTCCTGCCCCAAATGGCGGGTGCCCTGCATCATGGAGGCGCCGGCACCACGGCGGCCGTGCTGCGCGCCGGCCTGCCCTCGGCCGTGCTGCCCTTCCTCGGCGATCAACCCTTCTGGGCGGACCGGCTCCACCGGGCCGGCGCCGCGCCGCCCGCCCTCTCGCGCCGCCGGCTCGATACGGGGAGCCTCGCCGCCAGCCTCGCCCGCGTGCTGGAGGATCCCGCCCTCCGGGAAGCGGCGCGCGGTCTTGGGGCGGCGATCCACGCCGAGGACGGCACCGCCGCCGCCGCGCAAGTCGTCAGCGCCGCATTGGAGGGGCCGGGCGCCCCCTAGCCGATGGGAAGCCCGGCCAGCACCCCGGGCAGGTCCCTCGGCGCTTCCGCCACTGGCGCCCCCTCCGCCATCTCCGGCCGCCCATAGCCCCAGGCGGCGAAGACCGGCGCGATCCCGGCCGCCTTGGCCGCCCGCGTGTCGTTCTGGTGGTCCCCGATCAGCACGGCCCGCGAGGCCTCGCCCCCCATCCGTGCCAACAGGCCCAGCGGATGCCCGGGATGCGGCTTGCGCACGGGGAAGCTGTCCCCGCCCCCGATGGCGTCGAGCATCGGCGAGAGCCCGAGATCGTCCAGGATGATCCGGGCCGCCTTCTCCGGCTTGTTGGTGCAGACCGCCAGCCGCCAGCCCGCCGCCTTCAGCGAGGCCAGCACCTCCGGAATGCCCTCGAAGGGCCGGGTTTCGTCGGCCGCATGTGCCTCGTAATCCGTCAGGAACTCGGCCACGAGGGTGGGCGAGTTCTCCAGGTTCCGCGCCGCGCAGGCCCGCTGTACCAGCACCGCCACCCCATCCCCGATCATCTGCCACACCTCCTCCCGGCCGAAACCGGGCCTTCCATGCGCGGCCATCAGCCGGTCCAGCGCGGAGTGGATGTCGGGCGCGCTGTCCAGCAGCGTGCCGTCGAGGTCGAAAAGGGCGATGCGGTCCATGGGGCCAGTCTCTAATCCGGCATCGAACTCCGGGGCACCCCCCCCGGATTACGGCGCGCAACGGGAGTTGACGTCCCATGCCCTTGCGACGGCCCGCCGACTCGGGCTTATCCACCCGCATGCAAAGGGCCGCCATCCTCCTCGCAGCCGGGCTCGGTACCCGGATGCGCTCGTCGCTGCCCAAGGCGATGCACCCCATCGCCGGACGTCCGATGCTGAAGCACCTGATCGCCGCCTGCGAACAGGTCTTCGACCGCATCGTCGTCGTCACCGGCCCGGGCATGCCCGCGCTGGAAAAGGCCGCATCCCCCCACGCCACCATCATCCAGCATGAGCGCCTCGGAACCGGCCACGCCGCCCTCCAGGCCGCGCCCCTGCTCGACGGCTTCGAGGGCGACGCCGCCGTCCTCTATGCCGACAATCCCCTGATCACCGCCGCCACGCTGCAACGCCTCCTGGCGGCGCGCGGGGATGCCGACCTCGCCCTGCTGGCGATGCGCCCGGCCGATCCCGGCCGCTACGGCCGCGTCCTGCCCCATGCGGATGGCGGCATCTCCCGCATCGTCGAATGGAAGGACGCGACCGAAGCCGAGCGCGCCGTCGGTCTCTGCAATGTGGGCGTGGTCTGCGCCGCCGCGCCCCGCCTCTTCGCCTGGCTGCGCGCCCTGAGGAACGACAACGCGGCCGGCGAATACTACCTCACCGACACCGTCGCCGCCGCCCGCGCCGAGGGCTTCCGCGCCGTGGCCGTGGAGGCCGACGAGGCCGAGTGCCGCGGCATCAACTCCCGCATCGAGCTCGCCGCCGCCGAGGCCGCGGTCCAGGCCCGCCTGCGCGAGGCCGCCATGGCCGGCGGCGCCACCCTGATCCGCCCCGAAAGCGTCACCCTCAGCTTCGACACGGCGATCGGCCAGGATGTCACCATCGGTCCCGATGTCGTGATCGCCCCCGGCGTCACCATCGAGGATGAGGTGGAGATCCGCGCCTTCTCGCATCTCGAATCCTGCATCGTCCGCCGCGGCGCCACGATCGGACCCTTCGCCCGCCTCCGCCCCGGCACCGAGGTCGGCGCCCGCGCCCATGTCGGCAACTTCGTGGAGCTGAAGGCCACGATCCTCGGAGAGGGCGCCAAGGCCAACCACCTCTCCTATATCGGCGACGCCACGATCGGCGCCCGGACCAATATCGGCGCCGGCACCATCACCTGCAATTACGACGGCTTCGCCAAGCACAGGACGGTGGTGGGGGAGGGGGTCTTCATCGGATCCAACGCAACTCTTGTCGCTCCCGTAACGTTGGGCGGTGGCGCATTCATCGCGGCGGGCTCTACCATCACCGCCCCGGTTGCGCCGGACGCCATGGCCTTCGGCCGCGCCCGCCAGGAACAGAAGGAAGGCCGCGCCGCCGCCTTCCGCGACACGCGCCGTAAGGAGAAGCTCTGAGATGTGCGGAATTGTCGGCGTCGTCGGCCAGGTCGAAGCCGCCCCCCGGCTCCTTGAAGCCCTGCGCCGCCTCGAATACCGCGGCTATGACAGCGCCGGAATCGCCACGCTGGTGAATGGCCATGTCGAGCGCCGCCGCGCCGAGGGCAAGCTGAACAATCTCGCCACCGTGCTGGACAGCGACCCGCTTCCCGGCACCACCGGCATCGGCCACACGCGCTGGGCCACCCATGGCGCGCCCACCACGCGCAACGCCCACCCGCACGGCACCACCCGCGTCTCCATCGTCCATAACGGCATTATCGAGAACCACGCCGAACTCCGAGCCGAGCTTGAGGCCCAGGGCGCCGAGTTCGAGACCGAGACGGACACCGAAACCTTCGCCCGCCTCGTGGATCACTACCTGGCCCGCGGCGAGAGCCCGGAAGACGCCTTCTCCGGCGCCCTCAAGCGCGTGCACGGCGCCTTCGCCCTCGCCGCCGTCTTCGCCGGCCACCCGCGCAAGCTCCTCGCCGCCCGCCAGGGCGCCCCGCTCGCCATCGGCTA
>DATCMG010000001.1:0-3626 GCA_036563555.1 Roseomonas sp.
TCGGGAAGAGTGACGCGGACTGGGCGGATGCGCCGGAGCCCGAGGCCCGGGCCTGCCCGCCCGCCTGGACCCGCCGGCGCCGCTGGCGCGGCCTTGTCACCGCGGCCCTGCGCCCCTTCGTGCCGCGCGGCCTGCTGGCGCGCGCCCTGCTCATCGTGCTCGTGCCGCTGGTGGTCACCCAGGGCATCGCGCTGCAGATCTTCTACGGCACGCATCTCGACGTGATCTCCCGCCGGCTGGCCGGTGGCGTGGCGGGCGATGTCGGCATGGTGGTGGAGCTGCTCTCCCGCTACCCCGTGCAGGATGAGCGGGGCTGGATCTTCCGCGAGGCCGCCTGGCGCCTGGACCTGTCCCTCGCCTTCGAGCCGGGGGCGGGGCTGGGCCCGACCGCCTCCCGCCCGGCCAGCCTGCCGCTGCTGCCGCTGGAGGAGGACCTGGACAACGCGCTACGGGAGCGCCTGCGCCTGCCCTTCGACACGGACTGGCAGAGCGACCCGCGCAGCGTGATCATCCGCGTCGGCCTGCCCGACGGCGTGCTGCATGTGGAGGCGCCGCGGAAGCGCCTCTTCTCCGGCACGCTCTATCTTTTCGTTATCTGGCTGGTGGGTGCCTCGCTGCTGCTCTTCATGGTGGCGGCGCTGTTCATGAAGAACCAGGTGCGCGCGCTGCGGCGGCTGGCCGCGGCGGCGGAGGCCTTCGGCAAGGGGCGGGAGACCGGCCCGATCAAGCCCGAGGGCGCCACCGAGGTGCGCCAGGCCGCCGCCGCCTTCAATGGGATGCGTGCCAATATCCGCCGCTTCGTGTCCCAGCGTACCGAGCTGCTGGCGGGCATCAGCCATGACCTGCGCACTCCTCTCACCCGCCTGCGCCTCGGCCTCGCGATGCTGCCCGAGGCGGCGCAGGAGGATGCGGCGGCCATGACCCAGGACGTGGAGGAGATGGAGCGGATGGTCGCCTCCTATCTCGCCTTCGCGCGCGGCGAGGTGCTGGAGGCGGCGGAGCCGACCGACCTCGTCGCCCTGACGCGGGAGATGGCGTCGCGCAGCCCGGCGGACGGGCCGGATGTCTCTGTGGAGGCCCCCCCTTCCCTCACCCTCCCGCTGCGGGCCGATGCGCTGCGCCGCTGCCTCGGCACCCTGCTCGACAATGCCCGCCGGCACGCCGCGCGGGTGGCCGTGACCGTGCGGGCGAAGCCGGGCTGGGCGGAAATCGCGGTCGATGACGACGGGCCCGGCATCCCCGCCGCGTCGCGGGAGGGCGCCTTCAAGCCCTTTGCCAGCTTCTCCGCGGGCGGCACGGGGCTCGGCCTTGCCATTGCCCGCGACATCGCCCGCGCCCATGGCGGCGAGATTGCCCTGGGGCAGAGCCCGATGGGCGGCTTGCGGGCGACGATCCGGCTGCCGATGTGAGGGGCCGCCCTGCGAAACCATGCGGGGACAGGTGAGGCACGGTGCCCTATGAATTCCGGACTTCGAGGAGCGGGCTGATGGACCGGATGGAGATGGAGTCGGGCACCGCCGAGGCCGGGTTCGACCCCTCGCCAGGGCCGGAGGCGCTCTGGGCGGCCCTGCGCGCCGAGGCCGTGGCGGCCGCCGCGTCGGAGCCGGCGCTGCGCGGGCTGCTGGAACTGGCGGTGCTTCGCCATGACGGCCTGGCCCCGGCCCTGGCCGCGCTGCTGGCGCGCAAGCTCGCCGAATCGCTCATGCCCGCCGAGCGGCTGGAGGATCTGGTCCGCGGGGCGGGGGCGGAGTTGGTCACGCTCGCCGTCGCGGACCTCTCGGCTAATCGCCGGCGCGACCCGGCTGCGCGGGGCTGGCTGACGCCCTTCCTGCACTACAAGGGCTTCCACGCACTGTCCTGGCACCGCGTGGCGCATGGGCTGTGGAAGGCTGGGCGGCTCGACCTCGCGCTTTATCTGCAGAGCCGCTGCTCGCTGATCTTCGGGGTGGACATCCACCCGGCCGTGCCGGTCGGGCGCGGCGTGTTCATCGACCACGCGACCGGCGTTGTGGTGGGCGAGACCGCCGTGATCGGCAACGATGTCTCCATCCTCCAGGAGGTAACGCTGGGCGGCACCGGCAAGCAGCGTGGCGACCGGCATCCGAAGGTGCGGGATGGCGTGCTGCTCTCGGCCGGGGCGAAGGTGCTGGGGAATATCGAGATCGGGCGCGGCGCGAAGGTCGGGGCTGGCAGCGTGGTGCTGGCCGATGTTCCGCCTTGCGCGACGGTCGCCGGGGTGCCCGCGCGCGTGGTGGGCTGGTGCCGGGATGCGGTGCCGGCGCTGGCGATGGACCAGAGCCTGCCCAACGGAACCGCCTGAACGCGGTTACGGATGAATATGAATTCACATACGTAAGCGCAGGGGCTGCCGCGCTCTCCTCGTTGTACCAACCGCCCTAAGGCATAACTGGTAGCGACCCCAAGCGGACATACGCTAACTGCTGCACGGGGCGCTGATCCCAGGGTTGGCGTCCAAGATCTCCTGAAGGTTTTCAGCCGTGCCAGACCTGAGCCAGCTCGCCCTGTACTTCGCCGCAGCCCTGCTGCTCGCCGTCACGCCCGGTCCGGGCATCTTCTACGTCGCCGCGCGCACGCTGGCCGGCGGCCGTGCCGAGGGTGTGGCTTCCAGCTTCGGCACCGGCCTGGGCGGCATGGTCCATGTGCTCGCGGGCAGCTTGGGCGTTTCCGCCCTCGTGCTCACGAGCGCGGAGCTGTTCACCTTGCTGAAGCTGATTGGCGCCGCCTACCTGATCTGGATCGGGTTCCGGACCTTCCAGGCTGCCCGCCGGGACGCATCTACGGCCCGGGAAGGCGGACTTGCGGCGCCGCCGGTCGGACCACAGCGAGCGTTCCGTGAAGGAGTGCTGGTGGAGGCGCTGAACCCGAAGACCGCAGCCTTCTTCCTCGCCTTCGTTCCACAGTTCGTGGACCCGACCGCGGGCCAAGTGGCACTGCAGTTCGTGGTGCTCGGCTTCGTATCGGTCGCACTCAACACCCTCGCCGATATTGTAGTCGCCTTCGCAGCGAGCGGCATCCGGGAAGGCGCGGCCGCTCGTCCCACACTGATCCGCCGTCTGCGAGAGGGATCAGGAGGCGCGATGATCGCACTGGGCGTCGGTCTCGCCCTGGCAAAGCGTCCCACTGGCTGATCAGAGGGACCGTTCAAGGTCTGCTGTCCACCCCGACCGGTCATTCCTCAGGGCAGCCGGTGTTAGAGGGGAGCATGAGGCCACAATGCGTTGGATCAGCCGTTCTTTCTTCGTCGTCGCCTTTGCCAGCCCTTCAGGGACGAGCGATGCGGTTGCTCCAGGCGTCGTGACGACTTCGGTCAAGTCCGCCCGTGAGACGACCTCGCTGACCCAGGAGGTCGCGCTCCGCCGCGCGCCGGGCCGTGCGCCAGCGTCGCGTGACGGCCCGGTAAGGTTCTGCCTTCCGGGAGAATTGGAAGGGCCCGGCGGCTTTCCGCCGGGCCCTTTTCCTTGCGTGCCGCCGATCAGACGTTGAAGCGGAAGAGCAGGACGTCGCCGTCCTTCACCACGTATTCCTTGCCTTCCACGCGCATCTTTCCCGCCTCCTTCGCGCCCTGCTCGCCGCCCAGGGCCACGAAGTCGTCATAGGCGATGGTT
>DATCMG010000655.1:0-1668 GCA_036563555.1 Roseomonas sp.
TGATGCCGGTGGCGCTGCAACTCGCCCGCCGTACCGGCACGGCGCCCGCCGCGCTGCTGATGCCGATGGCCTTCGCGGCGATGGTGGGCGGCGTCGTCACCCTCGTCGGCACCGCGCCCAACATCATCATGTCCCGCGTGCGGGAGGAGCTGACGGGCCAGCCCTTCCGCATGTTCGACTACACGCCCGTCGGCCTCGGCGTCTGCGCGGTCGCGCTGCTGTTCCTGGCAGTGGGCTGGCGGCTGCTGCCCGGCGGACGGCGCGGCGCGGCCTCGATGGATGCCGCTTTCACCATCGGCCAGTACACGGTGGAGGCGCGGGTTCCGGAGGAGGGCGAGGCGGCCGGGATGACGGTGGCCGAGCTTGAAGCCTTGTCCGAGCAGGAGGTGCGGGTCTCCGCCATTCTGCCTCCTGAGGTGAAAGCCGAGGCCGAAACAGGGCTGCCACGCCGCGCCGCGCTGGTGTCTCCCCCCCAGCCGGCCTCCGGCCCGCCATCGCCCGACCGGCGCCTTGCCGCGCATGAAGGCGTCATGCTGCGTGGCGAGGCGGCGGATCTCGAGCGCCTCGTCGCCGCGGCAGGCCTGGTCCTGGCGGGCGAGGCACCGGCGAAGGACGATCCCACGACGGATGAGGACGACGTGCGCGTGGTGGAGGGGGTGGTGACGGGTGAGAGCCCGCTGGTCGGCCGCACCCCGGCCGCGCTGACGCTCCGGAGCCGCCACGGCGTGTCGCTCCTGGCGGTCAGCCGGCGCGGCGAGCAGGGCATCCGCGACAAGCTGTCGCAGCTCCGCCTGCGCGCCGGCGACGTGGTGCTGCTGCGCGGTCTGGCCAGCACCATGCCGGACAATCTGGGCGAGTTGCGCGTGCTGCCGCTGGCCGAGCGCGGCATGGCGCTGGGGCAGGGGCGGCGCTCCTGGATCCCGCTGGGTGTGCTGGCGGGGGCGATGGCGCTGGTCGCGGCCGGCGTGCTGCCGGTCGCGATGGCGTTCTTCGCCGCGGTGGTGGCGCTGTTCGTCTTCCGCGTGATGACGACGCGGGAGGCCTATGACGCGGTGGACTGGCCGGTGGTCGTGCTGCTGGCGGCGCTGATCCCGGTGAGCGGTGCCATCCAGCACACGGGGGGCACCGATCTTCTGGCCGGCTGGATCACCGGAGCGGTGGAGGACCTGCCTGCCGTGGCGGCGCTGGCCGTGACCATGCTGCTGGCCATGGCGGTGACGCCCTTCCTGAACAACGCCGCCACGGTGCTGGTGATGGGCCCGATCGCGGCGACGCTGGCAAGCAAGCTGGGGCTGAGCCCCGATCCCTTCCTGATGGCGGTGGCGCTGGGGGCGGCGAGCGATTTTCTCACCCCCATCGGGCACCAGTGCAACACGCTGGTGATGGGGCCGGGCGGCTACCGCTTCGGGGATTACGCCCGGCTGGGCCTGCCGCTTTCGATCCTGGTCGTGATCGTCGGGGTGCCGCTGATCGCCTATTTCTGGCCGCTCGCGCCCCATTGACGGGCAGCGCCCGCCTGCCCGGGCGCCTCACCGCCAGCGGCGATGCATCCAGAGCCACTGGCCCGGATGCTCCCGCACCCAACCGGCGATGACGTCATTGACCGCCTGGGTGGCGGCCTCGACATCGATCAGGCCCTCGGCATCGCGGGGCAGGTCGATCGGGGCG
>DATCMG010000005.1:0-4994 GCA_036563555.1 Roseomonas sp.
TTGCGTGGCTCAGCCATGCCGTCCCGCGGGGAATGGATGCCACCGATCCAGCCGCCATCCGGCCCAGGGGTCATCTCGCGCGCCTCTGCGGCGGAGAGAACACGGCTGTGGAACTGGTAGTTGCGGGCCATCTCCACCCAGCGCCGCCAGCTCTCCAGATCCGCCTCGTTGCGCGTGGCATAGATCAGCCCCGTGCGACGAAAGCCGACATCGATGCCCGCCTCCTTCGGCAACGAGTCCCAGAGTTCCATGCTGCGGAGCATGACGGGGATCTCGCGCTCGTCGCGGTTCTGGACGCGGCACCAGCCCCAGTTGCGGCTGGATTGCTCTCCCGCGATCACGCCTTTCTCCAGCACGGCCACGCGGCGTCCCGCCTTGGCCAGGAAATAGGCGGCCGTGACACCGGCGATGCCGCCGCCGATGATGGCGACATCCACTTCGGCAGGCAGGTCCGGGTCACTGGCGACAGGATCGACGGGCGGCGACATGAGCTGGGCTCCGAAGCGGGCGGGGAGGATTACAGGCCGAGCAGGCCAGGCAGGCCACCAATGTCGGGGATTTCGTGGAAGCCGTAATAGGCGTTCCCCCGCGGCTCGTGGCCGCGATTGACCCAGGCCTTGTCCCGGATGCCCAGGTCATGCGCTGTTAGCAGGTCGTAGCGGAAGGAGGAGGAAACGTGCAGCAGATCCTCCGGCCGCGCGTTCAGCTGACCCAACATGTATTCGAATGCCTGCATGCGCGGCTTGTAGGCCTGGGCCTGCTCGGCCGTGAACACGGCGTGAAAGGGCGCCTGCAGCTTGGCCACGTTCTCATGGATCTGGTGGTTGGCGGCGTTGGAGAGGATGACCAGGGGAAACTCCTTCGCCACGTGCTTCAGCGGCTCCGGCACGTCCGGATGCGGTCCCCAGCTCGGCACGGCGTCTGAGAATAGCGCGCCGTCCCCGTCGTGATAGGCGGTCCCGTGCTTGGCGAGGGTACGACGCACCGCATTGTCCAGCACATCGGCATAGGGCTTCCAGGCACCCAGGATCTCGTCCAGGCGATAGGCGCTGAAGTCCCCCACAAAAGCGTCCATCCGGTCGGCTGGAACCCGGTCGGCGAAGTGCTCGCGGGCTAGAGGTCCCATCTGGAAGTTGGTCAGCGTACCGTAGCAATCGAAGGTGATGAATTTCGGCCGCAGCTGAGGCATGGGTGTGTCCTTCGAGCCATCCCGGCAAGGCCGGGTTCCTTGACGATCCTATCGGTCTGCAGCTGGCACGATCGTGCCGGCCCAGTGCCGCGAAGCGAAGATCATGCCGATTCATGGCGGCTGATCGGCACAACTGACGGCTCCGCTTTCTCCGCGGCCGAAGATGCTGAATCACCCCTGACTTCGGAAGCTCGTGCCGTGCGCATGCTGTATCCCTGCTGCACGGAGAGGACGGTGGCGAGGCCTGGATGACTGCTCGACCGAAACAGACAGAGGGCGCCTCGCGCCTGCGCCCACTGACCGAGGCGGATCTTCCGGCCGCACAGGCGCTGACGGCCGCGTTGCGCTGGCCGCACCGGATCGAGGACTGGGCTCTCTGTCTCAACCTGGGCGAAGGGCTGGCCGCAGATCTGGACGGGCAGTTGGTCGGCACGGCGCTGGGCTGGCGCTACGGGGACGAAGCCGCGGCACTCGGCCTGGTGGTTGTGGCAGATGCTGCGCAAGGGCGCGGTATCGGGCGCGCCTTGACCGAAGGCGTGATGCGGAGTCTCGGAAACCGCAGCGTGACCCTCTGCGCCACAGTTTCCGGCGCGCCGCTCTACCGCAAGCTTGGCTTTGCGGATGCCGGCACGGTTCATCAGCACCAGGGCAGCAGCTTCTCGGCGGAGCTGGTCGCGTTGCCGCCGGGCCAACGCCTGCGCCCGCCGGGCCGCAGCGATGCGCCCGCGCTCGCGGCGCTGGATGCCCAGGCCTTGGGCATGCATCGCGACGCGTTGATCGAGGCGGTGCTTTCTACGTCCGACGGCGTGGTGCTGGACCGGGACGGGGAGGCGATCGGCTTCGCGTTGATCCGCCGCTTCGGGCACGGGCAGGTGATCGGGCCGGTGGTGGCGCCCGATGCGGACGGGGCGCGGGCATTGATCGCGCACTGGCTGGGCTCGCGTTCCGGCCAGTTCATGCGCATTGACGTGCCTGGTGACAGCGGACTGTCACCCTGGCTTGAGTCCCTGGGGCTTGCGCGGGTGGATACGGGCGAGGTGATGATCCGCGGCGCGCCGCCGCGTGGCAGCGGGGCGGTCAGTCGCTTCGCGCTTGTTAGCCAGGCCCTGGGGTGAGAGAGCGCATGAGCATCGTCTACAAGTCCGAACCCGTCCGCGGCGCCGCATGGCAGCGCCTCTTTGCCGAGGCCTTGCCGGATCTTCCCTTCCATATCTGGCCCGAGACAGGTGATCCGGCCGCTGTGCGCTATATGGCCGCCTGGCAGCCGCCCGAGGATCTCGCAGCGCGCTTCCCGGCGCTCGAGGTGCTGTTCTCGACCGGGGCCGGGGTGGATCAGTTCGACCTGCGGGCCCTGCCACCGCATGTGCAGGTGGTGCGGATGGTGGAACCTGGCCTGACCGCCGGCATGACCGAGTACGTCACCCTCTCCGTGCTCGCGCTGCACCGCGAATTCCCGCTCTTCCTGGACCAGCAGCGGCGGCGGGTCTGGGCCGTCACCAAGGGCGTGCGCGCGGACCAGCGCCGTGTCGGCGTGCTCGGGCTTGGCGTGCTCGGCCTCGCCGCGGTGAAGGCGCTGCAGGGTTTCGGCTTTGCCGTCTCGGGCTGGAGCCGCAGCCGGCGCGCGCTGGATGGCGCGCGCTCATTCGCCGGCGCCGAGGAGTTACCCGCCTTTCTTGCCGGGCTCGACATACTGGTCTGCCTCCTGCCGCTGACGCCCGAGACGCGGGGCATGTTGAACGCGGAGCTCTTCGCCGCTCTCCCGCGTGGAGCCGGCATCGTGAATGCGGGGCGCGGCGGACATGTGGTGGAGGCCGATCTGCTGGCTGCGTTGGATTCGGGCCATCTCTCCACAGCCATCCTGGACGTGGCAGAACCCGAGCCGCCGGGGCAGGACCATCCGTTCTGGTCCCACCCCCGCATCTGGCTGACCCCGCATATTGCGAGCACTACCCACGCGGATACGGGCGGTGAGGCGCTGATCGAGAACATCCGGCGGCACCGCCGCGGCGAGCCGATCCCGGGGCTGGTGGATCGGGCACGGGGATATTAGCCCCTACCTTGTCACCTGCCGGCCACGAGCGCTAGCCTCTTCCTGTGTGGCCTTTCCGCCCGGATGATTGCTTCATGGTGGCTGGCGTACCGAAACTCGACCGGATCGATCTTCGAATCCTGGCGCATCTGCAACGCAACGGGCGCGCGACAAATGTGGATCTCGCGGAGGCGGTTGGGCTCTCGCCGAGCCCCTGCCTCACCCGCGTGAAGCGGCTGGAGAAGGCTGGCTACATCACCGGTTACGGCGCGCATCTTAATCTGCAGAAGCTTGGCGACACTGTCACGATCTATACGGAAGTCACGCTTTCCGACCATCGCAGCGCCGACTTCAAGCGCTTCGAAGCCAGCATTCGCAACATGAGTGAGGTGATGGAGTGCCACCTTGTCAGCGGCGGCTATGACTACCTGCTGAAGTTCATGACTCGCTCGATTGCGCACTACCAGGAGCGGATCGAGCACATGCTGGCGCTTAGCATCGGAATCGAGAAATACTTCTCCTATGTCGTGATCAAGTCCGTCTTCGTGAAGAACGAATTCTCCTTAGAGACCTTCATCCCGGTCGAGGGCTGAGGTTGGCGGCCAAGAGCCGCGCAAAAGGTGGGAAGCAACGGCCGGGTGGGAGAATGGGCCGGGAGATCGGCCCACGTGCTCCTTTCAGGCCTGGGGTGCTTCAGCCGCCCCCGGCCATGGCCCGCAAGGATGAAGCGCCGAAAGCGCGCCGCCGTTCGAGCGTTTCCCCGGCCGCCTTTCGGGCTTCGAGCCGCTCCGAAAGCTCGCGCAGGTGGGTGGAGGGAAGATCCATCCACGCGCGGCGGGCCCGAACCAAGCGGGCGGTCTCCTGCGCGTCGAAGAAGCGCTGCGGCTCTGGTACCACAGGCCACCGATCCGCATGCAGCCAGATCCGCAGCATGTGGCGTCGGCGCTCCCCTCGATGGCACGCCGGTGGGCGGAAACCAGCAGGGCGGTGCGCTTCGCCTCGTCGCGCTCGGTCAGCGCCGCCTGGATCTCCCGGTCCGTCTCGGGGTCAGCCCAGCCAGAGCGGTTGCTGGAGCCCAGCCCGGCTTGCGTGCCGAAGCTGTGGAAGTTGGCGCCGAGCGTATAGCCCATGTCGCCCCGGCTGTTGCCCCATGCCCCCAGGAAGAGCGGCGCCGGGCTCCGCCCCGCGCGCACCCGTCCGAAATAGACGTTGGGCGGGATGGCCTCCACCGCCACGCGGATGCCGATACGCGCCAGCATCTGCCCGACGGCCTGGCAGGTCTCCCCATCGGCCACATAGCGGTTGTTGGTGCAAACCAGGCTCGTGCTGAATCCTTCAGCATAGCCCGCCTCGCGCAGCAGTTGCCGTGCGCGCTCCACCGGAAAGCGGTCCTGGAACGCATCCGGCACATGGCCGGTCATTCCCGGGACCGCGATCTGGTCGGCCACCGCGCCGTATCCGCTGAGCAGGCTGCCCACCATGGCCTGCCGGTTCATGGCCACGGACATTGCCTCTCGCACGTGCGGATCGGTCAAAGGGTTGCGCTGGTCATTCGACCCCGCCACTTGGCCGGAGGCCGGGGTGAGATTCACCCCAAGGAACATCACCCGATTGGAACCGGCATGAGGCGCGGTTATGGAGGCATGGCGCCTAGGCCTGTTCCGCTCCTATTCTGATGACATGAACGCCCGCCAGCTTGAGGTCTTCCGCGCGATCATGCGCAGCGGCACGCTGACCTCCGCCGCCCAACTCCTGAACATCTCCCAGCCGGCGGTG
>DATCMG010000011.1:0-1520 GCA_036563555.1 Roseomonas sp.
AGTTCGGCGCGGAGGGCATCGGCCTCTGCCGCACCGAGCACATGTTCTTCGACCCCGCGCGTATCTCCGCCGTGCGCCAGATGATCATGAGCGAGACCGAGGGCGGCCGGCGCGACGCGCTGGCCAAGCTGCTGCCCTTCCAGCGCGACGACTTCGTGGAGCTGTTCCGCATCATGGCCGGCCTGCCGGTCACGATCCGCCTGCTCGACCCGCCGCTGCATGAATTCCTCCCCCACAAGGAGGAGGAACTGGCCGAGGTGGCCGCGAGCCTTGGCGCCGATCTCGCCACCATGAAGCGCCGGGCCAACGACCTGTCCGAGGCCAACCCGATGCTCGGCCATCGCGGCTGCCGCCTGGCGATGACCTATCCCGAGATCGCCGAGATGCAGGCCCGCGCCATCTTCGAGGCGGCGATCATCGTCGCCAAGGAAGCGGGCCAGGCCCCTGTGCCGGAGATCATGGTGCCGCTGGTCGCCACCAGGAAGGAACTGGAGATCAGTCACGCGCAGATCGACAAGATCGCGCAGGAGGTCTTCGTCGAGGCCGGCATGACGATCGAGTATTTCGTCGGCACCATGATCGAGCTGCCGCGCGCGGCGCTCATCGCCGACAAGATCGCCGAAACAGCCGACTTCTTCTCCTTCGGCACCAACGACCTGACCCAGACCACCTTCGGCCTGTCGCGCGATGACGCCGGTAAGTTCCTGCCCTTCTACGTGGAAAAGGGAATCCTGCCGAAGGACCCCTTCGTCTCCATCGACGTGGAGGGCGTGGGCACCCTGGTGAAGATCGCCGCCGAGAAAGGCCGCGCCACCAAACCCGGCCTGAAGCTCGGCATTTGTGGCGAGCATGGCGGCGACCCGGCCTCGATCCAGTTCTGCGAGACTGTGGGGCTGGATTACGTGTCCTGCTCGCCCTACCGCGTGCCGGTGGCGCGGCTGGCGGCGGCGCAGGCGGCACTGGCGAATGCTTCGTCGGCCATGGCGGATCGGACGGCCTGATTGGCGCGCAGGAGGGCGTCTGCCCCCTGCACCCCCGGGCGAAAGCACAGCTTTTGTTGGGATGGTGCGCCTGAGGTCCACGACCTCAGGCGGCTGACGGGTCGGCCCGGGAGCTGCCTTCCGGGGACCACCTACACCGCGATTTCCATCATGATCGGCACATGGTCGCTCGTCTGCGCCCAGTCCCGTGCATCCTTCAGCACGACATGCCGCCGCAGCGCGCCCGCTAGGTCCTGGCTGACCCAGACATGGTCCAGGCGCCGCCCGCGATCCGAGGCGCGCCAGTCCTTCGCGCGGTAGGACCACCATGTGTAGAGCTTCTGGTCCTCCGGCACGAAGTGGCGCAGGGCGTCATGCCACTTGCCGGCTTCCTGCCAGCGGGTCATTGCCTCCACCTCCACGGGCGTGTGGGAGACGACGCCGACCATCTGCTTGTGGCTCCAGACATCGTGCTCCATCGGCGCGATGTTCAGATCGCCCACCAGCACGGCGCGCTTCGCCGGGCCGCGCTCGGCGGTC
>DATCMG010000656.1:0-1944 GCA_036563555.1 Roseomonas sp.
CGTCGAGGAAGGCAGCGAGCGGCGCCGTGGCCGGATGGGTCAGGGCCTCATCCAGCAGGCGCCAGCAACGCGGGCCGTGGCGGAGGTAGTGCGGCTTTCCGTCGCGCCGGTCCAGACGCACCCAGAGCGATGCGACGCGCAAATGGCGCTGGGCAGCCATGGCGGCGGTGGCGGCCTCGAATTCCTGGCGGTCCAGGCCCGGGCGGCGTTCGAGGTAGCGGGCGGTGGCGGCTTCCCGCACCGCTGCCGGCACGTCGCGCCGGGCATCCTGCAGCAGGCTCACCAGGTCATAGGCCGGGTGGCCATGGCCGGCATCCTGGAAATCGATGATGCCGACCGAGGCCGGGCCGGGGCGATCCGGCAGGGGCAGGAGGTTGGCCGGGAAGTAGTCGCGATGGACGAAGCCGCCCCGCCCCATGAACGGGGCGAGCATGGCGCGCATCGCATCGTGGAAGGCGTCCCGCTGGGCGGGGGTGGCTTCCGTGCCGAGGGTGGCGGGCCACCACCAGTCCAGGAAGGTGGCCGCGGTGGCGCGGGCCATGGTCTCGCCCTCCCAGGGAGGGAGGCCGGCCGGGGGAGGCGACGCGTGCAGGGCGGCCAGGGTCTCGACGGCAGCGAGGTAGAGCGGCAGCGCGTCCGCACCCTCATCCAGCAGGGTCGCATGGGTCGGTTCGCCCAGGTCTTCGAGCAACAGCAGCCCGGTTGGCGGGTCGGCGGCCAGAACCTCCGGGGCGGAAAGGCCGATCGCGCGAATATGGGCGGCAATCGCCATGAAGGCGCGCAGGTCCGCCTCGGCGGAGGGCAGGCCGACGGCGGCGGCGCGCGATCCGTCCATCAGCAAGGCCGGGCGCGGACCGCCCTTCAGGCGCAGGTACCGGCGATGGCCGGCATCGCCCGGCAGGGGCGCGCGGGTGGCCCCGGCATAGCCATGGGCGGCGAGGAAGGGATCAAGGCTCATGCGATGGCGGCCAGGGCGTTCAGGCGGCGGGCATCCCAGCCCGCCAGGGTGGCGTGTCGGGCTTCCGGCGCTTCCGCCGGGGCCAGGGTGATGCGGAGCGCGCCGGCCGGGGTGAGGCGGCCCAGCCGGTCCGGCCATTCCACCAGCACGATCCCTTCCAGCGCCTCGTCCCAGCCCAGCTCCGGCAGGGCGCCGGGGCCATCGAGCCGGTACAGGTCCATGTGGTGCGCCGGGCCGGCCGGAAGCTCGTAGGACTGCACGAGGGTGAAGGTCGGCGAGGGCACTTCCAGCCCCGGATCGCCGGCCGCCGCGCGCAGGAAGGCCCGGGCGAAGGCCGATTTCCCGGCGCCCAGCGGCCCGTCCAGCAGGATGGCGTCCCCCGGCCGGGCCAGCCGCGCGGCGCGGGCGGCGAGCGCACCGGTCGCCGCCTCGTTGGGCAGGGTGAGGGTGATCGGGACGGTCATGGGCGGCCCAATCTGCCCTCGCGCCACCAGTGGGGGCAAGCGGGACGGAAACCGATCCGCCCCGGCCCGGTTAGCGCCTCATCGGCGGCCATGGGGCCGCCACCAGAGGGGAGTTCCCACCATGCGTCTCATCCGCGCGGCCCTGATGCCGATGCTGCTCCTCGCCACCCTGGCCGCCTGCACCGGCGGCAACCGCACCTTCGGCGAACGCGCCCGCGATACGATCGACCCGCCGAGCGGGCCGATCGAGGCGACCGGGCGGGCGGTGGACCGGGCCGTGGATCGCGTCCGGCCGAACTGAGGCGCGGGCGGCCTTCGGGGGCAGGGCCTCCCGGGGGCCGCCTTCCCCCCCCTCTCGTCGCACTGTATCACGCCTCCCCTGACCGTGACGGGGACGCGCCACCACCATGACCGCGCATATCGAGACGGATGTTGCCATCATCGGCGCCGGGCCTGTCGGGCTTTTCGCCGTATTTGAATGCGGCATGTTGCGGATGAAATGCGTGGTGGTCGATGCGCTGG
>DATCMG010000017.1:0-1859 GCA_036563555.1 Roseomonas sp.
CACCGCCATCCCCGACTTTGCCACCGCGCCCGCGTTGATCTTCGTCGCCTGCCTCATGGCCCAGTCGCTGAAGGACCTGGCCTGGGAGGATTCGACCGAATACCTGCCCGCCGTGCTGGGCGCGATGGCCATGCCCTTCACCTTCTCCATCGCGACGGGCATCGGCCTCGCCTTCATCGCCTATGCGCTGATCAAGCTCGTCGCCGGCCGGGCGGGCGATGTGCATGGCGCGGTCTGGCTCATCGCCGCCCTCTCCGCCGTGAAGTTCGCGCTGGGTTGAATGGCACGGGCGCATTGCGTGGCGCGGGCCACGCGGCCATGCCCTGATTCACAACGCCTATCCTTCCCGCTGGTAAAGCCTTCGGCCCCCTCTCCCCAGGCGCGATCAATGATGGAAACGGGGAATGCCTCTTCAGCGTCGAAGAGCCGGAGGCGTTCAACAGCGCCGATCCGGCTCCTCAAAGCATTGAGAAATCGACACCCTTCAGCTGCGGGACGCGCCGACGCCAGCGCGCCGAAGCTCGTCATCAAGGCGCCCGGTCAGGAACAGCCAAGCCATCCGCAGGTCCGAACCGAGTGACCACAGGGGATGAGTAAAGGTCGCCGGGCGGTTCCTCTCCACCAGCATGTGGCTTACCCAGGCAAAGAGGTAGCCGCTCACCACCCCGGCCAGCACCAGCCACCAGCGCTCCATGATCAACCCGGCCAGGAACAGGGCAATCCCGAGCACGGTGCCCACCACATGCACACGCCGCGTCCGCGGACTGGCATGTTCCCTGAGATAGTGTGGCCAGAACTCGGCATAGGTGGCGATGCGCTGAGCCATATGGCCAGCCTAGACCATCTTTCGGACGAAGGGCGAGAAGCGCCGCGTCACGCCACCTTTCCCAGCGGCGGCATGAGCGGTGCCGGCGGATGGAACCGCCTTACCGCCAATACGCCCAGCACGACGAAGCCAGCCAGCACGGCCAGTTGCGCCACTGCGAAGCCGGCCGGCGCCGTGGCGGCCAGGGCGGGAATCTTCTGGAAGGACTGCGCGACGCCCACAAAGGCCAGAAGGTACTCGCTCGCCACAATGGCGATGGCATAGGCCGCACGCCAGCGCCCCGCCAGCCGCGCACCGTAGCGGGCCAGCAGGGCGACCGCCAGGATCAGCAGCGCGACAGCACCCACGATCTGCGCCGGCGAAACGGCATCGCCGGGCGGGAAACCATATCCCGTCACGCTGGTCGCCACCGCGGTCGCCAGGAAGGCCGCCGTCCAGCCCGGCCGGCGCCGGCTCCCGAGCAGCCCGGCCACCGTCACCAACCCCGTCGCCAGCGCAATCAAGCTCAGCCAGGTGTGGAAGCCCGTGAAACTCGTCGGATCGAACATGATCGTTGCTCCGCCTGCGAGGGTGTTACGCTAGCAACACGCCAAGGCCGGTGCTTGTATATTCGCGCCCCGTGCGGCCCAGGCACCGAGCCGATCCACCCTGGCGATCCCGGAAGAGAGGCTTGAGCAAGGGCCTGCACTCCACCACCCTGCGCGCCGCGCACCGCACAAATCGGCAAGCCACATACGGGCCGCCATGAATGGTGGGCCACGGAAACCTCCACCCCCCTCCGGTCCTTCCCCACCCCGATGCCTGCCCCCGCCGCCTTCATCCCGTTCCGGAACCCCGCTTTCCGGATGCTCTGGATCGCGACACTCGTCAGCAACATTGGCGGCTGGGTGCAGAGCACCGGCGCGGGCTGGCTGATGACCTCGCTCTCGCCCTCGCCCGTCATGGTCAGCCTGGTGCAGGTGGCCTCGCTGCTGCCGGTCTTCCTCCTTGCCCTGCCAGCGGGGGCGCTGGCGGACATCATGGACCGCCGCCG
>DATCMG010000019.1:0-2977 GCA_036563555.1 Roseomonas sp.
CACCGCCATCAGCGGCACCGCCAGGTTGCCGGCGCCGGAGGCGAAGCCTCCCTTGCTGATCCCGTTGATCAGGAAACCCGGGATGGCCAGGGCATAGAACCAGGGATCGGTGATCAGCGTCACGGCGCCGATGATGCGCCACCGGCCGCTCCGGCGCCACCACCCCCCCTGACAGGGGCGGCGTTCCGGCCTACAGCCGGGTTCGCGGCATGACCGGCCGCCAAACGTGCCAGGACATGCTTATGGAACATATGCAGGACCCCGTCTGGATCGCCGCCCTCGCGGCGGTGATGGCGGCCACGGGGCTGGTATCGGGCACGCTGGCCGGGCTGCTCGGGGTGGGCGGCGGCATCGTCATCGTGCCGGTGCTGTTCAACGTCTTCCCCTTCCTCTCCATCCCCGAGGCGGTTCAGATGAAGCTGGCGGTGGGCACCTCCCTCGCCACCATCATCCCGACCTCGATCCAGTCGGCCCGGAAGCATTACGCGAAGGGCGCGATGGACGTGCCGCTGCTCAAGGCGATGATCCCCTCCCTGGTGGTGGGCGTGCTGATCGGGACGGTGATCGCGATCTGGGTGAA
The DNA here is from genome assembly GCA_036563555.1 of Roseomonas sp. Taxonomy (GTDB): domain Bacteria; phylum Pseudomonadota; class Alphaproteobacteria; order Acetobacterales; family Acetobacteraceae; genus Roseomonas. The sequence goes on from DATCMG010000019.1 coordinate 581, forward strand.
GGGCGCGACGCTGACGGCGGTCTTCGCGGCAATCGCGCTGCTGGTGGCGCTGAACATGGGCTTCACGGGCGTTGATTCGCGGCTGCGCGACAGCTTTCCCACCGGGGTCCTGCGGCAGGTCCTCGGCCTCTTCATCGGCGGCGTCTCGGCCATGATGGGGATTGGCGGCGGAACAGTGGGCGTGCCGCTGATGAACCTGTTCGGCACGCCGATCCGCTCGGCGGTCGCCACCGCCTCGGCCTTCGGGATCGTCATCTCCATCCCGGCGGCGATCGGCTTCATCTATGCGGGTTTGGGCGATCCGCTGCTGCCGCCGGCCAGCCTCGGCTATGTGAATCTGATCGGTTTCCTACTGATCGTGCCGACCTCCATGCTGGCGACGCCCTGGGGGGTGCATCTGGCGCACACTATCCCGCCCCTCGTGCTCAAGCGGGCCTTTGCCGTGTTCCTGGCCATCACGGCGATCCGGATGATCTACTCCCTCGTGACCTGAGGGGGTTGCCAGCGGCGCCGGGGCGGGGTTGAACCCGCGCCCCCTGCGGAGCGCCGGCCCCATGCAGCCCGTCATCGGCATCGATTTCGGCACCACCAACAGCGTCGTCACCGCGCTCCGCCCCGATGGGGAGGCGGTGGCGCTGCGCCGTGACACGGGCGACGTGTTCCGCTCCATCCTGTGCTTCTGGTCCGACACGCGCAGCGGCGCGCTGCGCCACGCGGCCGGACCAGAGGGGATCGAGGCTTATCTCGAGGAGCCGCTCGCCAGCCGCCTCGTGATGTCGATGAAGAGCTACCTGGCGCAGCGCAGCTTCACCGAAACCCGGATCTTCGGCCGGCGCTGGACGCTGGAGACCCTCATCGCGCTGTTCCTGCGGGAGTTGCTGGCACCCTTCGGAGCGGAGCTGGCCGGGGCAAAGGTGGTGGTCGGGCGGCCCGTGCGCTTCGTGGGCGACCGGGCGGAGGACGATCTGGGCGAGGCGCGGCTGCGCGCGGCCTTCGCCGCCGCCGGGCTGCCGGAGGTCGAGGTGGCGCTGGAACCGGCGGCGGCGGGGCAGCGCTTCGCCAGCGGAATCGGCCGACCCGCGACGGTGCTGGTGGGCGATTTCGGCGGCGGTACGAGCGACTTCTCCGTGCTGCGCTTCGATCCCGGGTCGCGGCTTCGCGTGCCCGGGCCGCCGCTTGGCGTGCCCGGGCCGCCGCGCCGGGTGATGGCGCTGGGCCATGCGGGCGTCGGGCTGGCGGGCGATGCCTTCGACACGCGGATCATCGACCATGTCGTCTCGCCCCTGCTGGGAAAGGGCGGGGAATACAAGGTGATGGGCAAGCCGCTGCCCATCCCGCCCGCCTGGTATGCCAGCTTCGCCCGCTGGCACCAGCTTCCCCTGATGCGCGGCCCGAAGACGCTGCGCGAAATCGCCGAGGTGGCCCGCACGGCGGATCATCCGGAGCGCCTGCACAACCTGATCCGCCTGATCGAGGACGAGGCGGGTTATTCGCTCTACCGTGCCGTGTCCTCGGCCAAGGCGGCGCTTTCGGGCGCGGAGTCCACGGTGCTCTCCTTCCGGCATGAGGATTTCGCCATCGAGGCACCGATCGCGCGCGGCGATTTCGAGGCCTGGATTGCGCCCGATCTGGCGCGGATGGAGGCGGCGGTGGATGCGGCCCTGGCGGATGCCGGGATCGGGGCGGGTGAGGTGGACCGGGTCTTCCTCACCGGCGGAACCTCCCTGGTGCCGGCCGTGCGGGCCATCTTCACCCGCCGATTCGGCGAGGACCGGATCTTCGGCGGTGGCGAATTCGTCTCGGTGGCCGAGGGGCTGGCGCTGATCGGGCGCGAGGCGCCGGGTCAGAGCTGATCATAAGCGAAGAGCAAGGTCAGCCCGCCGATCGCCAGCAGGCCCATGACAAAGGCCCAGTCGGCGCCCCGTTCGAGCCATCGGTTCAGCGCGGGGCGGTGCGGGTTGCGGATGGCGAGGTAGGAGAGGACCGCGCTCGAGAGAAAGACGAGCGCGATCAGGCCGACGATCTCGTCCGCCAGTGTCTGGCCGGCCTGGCGCTCCAGGATCTTCACCAGCCCGACCAGGGTAGTGCAGATGCCCACCATCGTGCCGGCATTGGTCAGGATGGTGCGCGACAACTCTCCGGGCTGGGCCTCGGCTTGGGGCGGCGACGGGTCGGGCACTTTTCCCTCCGCGAGGCGGCGTCCCCTCCGGGGGCCGCCCGGGATGGCGGCTTCAGCCCGTGGACCGGCTCCCCCGCATATAGCGCCGTTCCGGCCGGTAGGCACGGCGGGTGATGAGCTGGCGAAGGACTCGGCGCAGGCGGGCGATCATGCGTGGGCGGCTCCGACCGGGGTGGCCCATGTTGCAGTGCAATCGACTGGCGGAACGTCACCGATGC
>DATCMG010000020.1:0-4663 GCA_036563555.1 Roseomonas sp.
GCGGCTTCGCCGTGGGCCGGATCGCCGCCGTCGCGCCGCAGGCAGGTGCGTTCCATCCCATCTATGCACTGGGAAGCGCGGGCGCAGCCGAGGCGCTGGAGGCGCTCGATCCGTCCGGGCTGGATGCCGTGGTGCTTCTGGGGACCGGCATGCCGAGCCTCGGCACGATCCTCGCGCGACCGCGGCTGGGACGTGCGCCGGTGCTGTCCTGCATGCTGGCCCTGGCCTGGCGCGCCTGCCTGGCAGCGGAGCGGCGTGAGCCAGACCCCACCGGTCTGCTCGAATGGATCAGCGGGGCCGACTGGTCGCCGCGCTATCACGCCCGGATGGGCTGACGCCCGGCAAAGCGGGCGAGATCAGAGCGGCGGCAGGCTCCTGGCGAGTTCCGGCTTCAGAACCTTTCCGGATGCGTTGCGCGGCAGCTCGGGGATGATGAAGATTTCGCGCGGCTTTTTGTAGGGCGCGAGGCGCGCGGCGCAGAGGGCGTGCAACTCCTCAAGCGGCACCGCCTGCCGCGGCACGACGAAGGCCGCGATCTCCTCCCCCGTCTGGTGCGCCGGCCAGCCGACCACGGCAACCTCCTGCACGGCCGGATGGGTGGCGATCAGGGCCTCGATCTCCAGGGGATAGATGTTCACCCCGGCGCGGATGATCATGTCCTTGCGGCGTCCGCGCAGCCGCAGATAGCCATGCCCATCGAGTGTGCCGAGGTCGCCCGGCAGGAACCATCCATCGGAAAAGGCCTCGGCATCGGCCTCCGGATCCTCGAAGAAGGCGCTGGCCACGCCGGGGCCGCGATAGGCGATCCGGCCCACCTCCCCCGCCGGCAGCTTCGTCCCCGCATCATCCAGGATCGCGACCTCCACACCAAAAACCGGCCGGCCGACGGAATCCGATTGCCCTTCCAGGTCGGAAGGCCTCAGGAGCGAGATGCCGCCGCCCTCGGTCGAGGCGTAATACTCGTGAAAGCCTGCGCAGAGCCGGTCACGGATGAGCAGCCTTTCATTCGGGTGCAATGGAGCGCCGGATGAAAGGAGCAGGCTGAGCCGGCGGAGCGGCGCGAGCGTGTCGTCCGGCAAGTCCAGCAGGCGGCGGATCAGCGTCGGAACGAGGAAAAGGCTCGTCGCACCGCGCCTTGCCACCTCGGCCACCAATTCCTCCGGCTTATAGGGCGGGGGAAAGAGCACGACGGTGCCGCCAGCAAAGATCTGCGACATGGCGAAGGTTCTTCCGCCGCCAAAATAAAGCGGCGTGGCCGAAACATAGACCTGGCTCGAATCCAGGCCGAGATCGATCCAATGCGTCCAGAAGCGCCGCAGGAATTGGCCATGCGTCACCACCGGCCCCTTCGGGCGCCCCGTAGTGCCGGAGGAAAGCGAGACCAGCAGGGGCATCCCGGCGCAGTCAGGACCATCAGGGAAAGCCATCTGGGCTGGTGCAGCCAAAACCGCGCGGTGGAAGCCGGCATCGACCGCGATGCAGGGCAGATCGTCGAGCGCTGCACCGGGCTCCACCAGCACGCGGCGCGCACGGAAGCGGGCCGCCACGGCCTGGCACTCGGCCGGGGTCCAGCGCACATCGATGGGAAGCGAGACGGCCCCGAGCCGGGCTGCCGCATAAAGGGCGAGGAGGTGCTCCGGGCTGTCCTTCAGCGCAATGCCAACCACATCCCCGCGCGAGATGCCCTGGGCGGCCAGGTGCGCGGCCCAGCGCCGTACCAGCAGATCCAGTTCGGCATAGGTGATGATCCGCTCGCCCTGGATGATTGCGGCGCGCTCCGGCCGGGCGCGGGTGTGGTGGGCAAGCGCGTCGGCGAGGTTCATCCCGCGCCGTCCAGCTTGTAGATTCGGGCCACGTTGTCCCGCATCAACGCCCGGCGGGCCTCCGGGCGGATGTCCAGCTCGTCGATCTCCGCCCGCGTCCGCTCGAAGCCGAGCACGGGGAAATCCGTCCCGAAGATTACCTTCTGGCGGCCATAGGTATTCAGGTAATGCAGCAGTGAGGCCGGCCAGTAGCGCGGGCTGTGCGCATCCGTGCCGATGAAGACATTGGCGTGCTTCCACGCCATCGCGATCATCTCCTCCATCCAGGGCACGCCCAGATGGATGCCGATGATCTTCAGCTCCGGGAAGTCACAGGCCACCGTGTCCAGCGTGATCGGGCGCCCCACGGAGCGGCGGGGATAGCGCGGGTCGTAAATCAGGGACTGGCCGACCTGAAGCTGCACGGGCACGTCCAGTTCCACGCACTTCGCGTAGAACGGGTACCACTTCGCATGGTCCGGCGGCAGCTCGAACCAGTGCGGGTAGAAATGTGCCCCGATGAAGCCGTGGTCGCGCACCGCCCGGTCGAGTGCTCGCACGCCGTTCATGCCCTCGGTGGGATCAAGTCCGGCGAGGCCACTGAAGCGATCGGGATGCTGCGACACGGCTTTCGCGACCAGCTCATAGGGCACATGGTAGCAGGAGGGGTGCCCCTGGATGCCCACCTTGGCGGCGATGAGGAAGGCCCTCTCGATATAGGCCGCATCCATCCGCCGCAGCATCTCGTCGAGCGAGATGCCCGTGAAGGTCTCGGAATCCACGCCGATCTTTCCGCGGTAGAAGGCGGTCCGGTCCGGGCGCCCGGCCAGCGCCTCGGCGGTCCAGATATTGACGACCGCGTCGATCGCCCAGAGTTCGTCCGGCTTGTCGTCCATCACGTGACCGCTCCGCCCGCGCTGCGCCCGGCGATGCGGCCGAGCGCCACCGCCGTCAGCAATCCATTGCCCGAAAGATAGCCCGACGCCCGCGAACCCGAGACGCCGCAGGCTGCCCCGCCCGCCGCGAAGAGGTTGGGGAAGGCACGTCCATCGGGCCGCGTGACCCGTGCCCACTCGTCCACCACCAACCCACCCTGAGTGTGAAAGAGGGCGCCGGTGACGCGCACCGCGTGATAGGGTGGGGCGAGCTGGGGCACAGCCGCGAAGGCCCGGCCGAAAACATCCGTCGCGCCCTCGGCCTTGAGGCGGCTCACCTCGTCAAGGGTCGCGACCAGGGCCGCCTCCGGCAGCCGCGTTGCGGCGACGAGGGCGGGAATGGTCGAGGCGGTCAGGATCGCGCCGGCGGCCTCGGCCTGGCGGAAATCCTCGAACTGCCTCGCGGTCCCGGCGATGCGCGCGTCGAAGATCGTCCAGGCGATGCCGTCGCGCTGCCGCAGCACATTCGCGGCCTGCTCGGAATAGCCATGGCTCTCGTCGGAGAAGCGACGGCCGTCCAGGTTCACCTGCACGCCGCCTTCCGTGATCGTCGCCCAGGTGATCAGGATGCCGGCGGGATGCGCAACCGATCCATGCCCCTGGTGACCCGGGAGGTGGCGCGTGGCCGCCCCGAGCGCCTGTCCCCAAAGGAGCGCATCGCCCTGATTCCCGGGGTGGCCGAAATACAGCGCCCCCGACAGCGCCGGGACATGCTGCCGCACGAGATCCTTGTTACCGCCATAGCCGTTGCAGGCGAGCACGAGCACTCCGCAGCCCAATAGTTCCACCGTGCCGTCGGGCCGACGGAGCGTCAGGCCGGTGATGAGCCCATCCGGCCCCGCATGCAGCGCCACCACATGCGCGTCGCAGAGGATGTTGACCCCTGCCCGTTCGGCTGCCTCGCGCAGCCGGTCCACCAGTTCCTCGCCCGAGCGGCTGGGCAGGCCGTGCATGCGGTTCGCGGAATGGCCGGGATAGCGGAAATCCGTGATGACGGAGAAATCCAGCCCATGCGCGTCGGCGAGCCATTCCAGCGCGGGGCCGATCGCCTGGGTGACGGTCGCGACCCCGGCGGGATCGGGCTCCTCCCCCGCCTTTGCCATGATGTCCGCCGCGAAGAGCCGTGGGCTGTCCTCAAGCCCCGCCGCGCGCTGCCAGCGCGTGCCTGCCGCCGGGATCAGCCCGGCTGAGAGCGCGGTGGAGCCGCGTGGCACCGGGTCACGCTCCAGCACCAGCACCTCCACCCCGGCTTCCTGCGCGGCCAGGGCCGCGCAGAGGCCGGCGGCCCCGGCGCCCACCACTATCACCGGGGCGGTGACATCATAGGCCTCCGCCGCCGGCAGGATGGTCACGCGGACAGCTCCGCCAGCACCTCGGCAATGGTGGCGATGCGGGCCACGGGGCGCAGCGCGGCGATTGCCGTCTCATGCGTCTCCCGCCCGAAGGCGGCGCAGCCATCGAACAGGACGGTCACGTCGATGTCGCGCACATGCGCATCCCGCACGGTGGTGGCCACGCCGCCATTCGTGACGATCCCGCCCACGATGAGGCGCTCTATCCCGCATTTGCGCAGTAGCCACTCGAAGCGCGTCATGTAGAAGGCGGAATAGGCGACCTTCTCGATTATCAGGTCGCTCGGCTGCAGCGCATCGACCAGCTGGTGCCCCCAGCCCCCGGGCTGAAAGTCGCCCTTCCGCAGGAAAGGCCGGAGCCCCTTCAGATGTGGGGAGATGATCGGCTCCCCGCCCTTGCCGGGCACCAGGGTGAAATGGGTGGAAGCGATCCACCCGCCCGCCTCGCGCATCGCATCCGCCAGCGGCGCCAGCCGCGCCGGCAGGGCCGCGATCTCCGGATCGCCCTGCCCACCCCGCGCATAGGCCCCATCGGGGTGGATGAAGTCGTTCTGCAGATCGAAGAGCAGCAGGG
>DATCMG010000021.1:0-3056 GCA_036563555.1 Roseomonas sp.
AACCGCATCGCGCTCAATGCCGGTTGGGACGCCGAGTTGCTCCGCCTGGAGCTGCGGGACCTCGCCGACATGGGCGCGGACCTCAAGATCCTCGGCTTTACGGCCGCGGAGCTCTCGGCCGCCCTGGGCGATCCCGCGAAGGGTCTGGTGGACGAGGACGAGACCCCCGAGGTTCAGGAGCTGGCCGTGAGCCGCCCCGGCGACCTTTGGCTGCTCGGCGACCACCGCCTGATCTGCGGCGACAGCACCGACCCTCAGGTTGTGGCGCGGCTGCTCGGCGGCGATCGCCCTGCCCTCATGGTGACCGATCCGCCCTACGGCGTTGAGTACGACCCCACCTGGCGCCACGACATGGGGATCAGCCACTCCAATCGTACCGGCAAGGTCCGCAACGACGAGCAGGCCGACTGGCGGGAGGCCTGGGCGCTCTTCCCCGGTCACATCGCCTATGTCTGGCATGCGGCGCTCCACGGCACGACCGTCGCTCAGAGCCTGACGAGCGAAGGTTTCAAGATCCGCGCGCAGATCATCTGGGCGAAGTCCCGCCTGGTGATCGGCCGGGGCGATTACCACTGGCAGCACGAGCCCTGCTGGTACGGCGTGCGTGACAAGGGCAGCTGGCTCGGCGACCGCAAGCAGACGACCCTCTGGAGCATCTCTTCTAAAGGGGGACGAGGCGGAGGACAGCGACACCGTCCACGGCACCCAGAAGCCGGTCGAGTGCATGCGCAGGCCGATCGTCAACCACGTTGAGCCGGGGGGCCTCGTCTACGAGCCCTTCATGGGGAGCGGCACCACCGTGATCGCGGCGGAGAGCGTGAACCGCGTCTGCCGGGGCGTCGAGCTCGATCCGGCCTATGTCGACGTCGTGGTGCGACGCTGGCAGGCGTTCACCGGCCGCGACGCGGTGCTGGCCGATTGCGAGCGCTCATTCGCCGAGGTCGCCCGCGCTCGCCTCGCCGGCTCTTCTCCCGGGAGCCGCCTGTCAAATGCTTCGACCAGCGATCTCGCTACGCCTGCCGCGCCTCTGACGTCTGATGAGGCGCACGGCGTCACCTTCAACCCCCAACTCTGAGGAGCCACCATGCGCGGCCGCAAACCTGTTCCCTCTCGCATCAAGCAACTCACCGGCAACCCGGGCAAACGACCGCTGAACCACGAGGAGCCGAAGCCGGAGGTCACCACGCCGGAATGCCCCGTCCATCTTGCTGGCCTCGCTCGAGAGGAATGGGACCGCCTCTCGGCTGAGCTCTCCAAGCTCCGGATGCTCACGAACCTCGACCGTGCGGCGCTCGCGAGCTACTGCGTCGCCTACGGGGTGTGGGCGGACGCGGCCGAAAAAATCCAGAAGTATGGCGCGGTGGTGAAGTCCCCCAAGGGCTACCCGATGCAGTCGCCGTACATTTCGATCGTGAACCGTCAGGCCGAGATCATGATGAGGTATGCCTCGGAATTTGGCTTCACGCCTGCCAGCAGGTCCCGGATCAAGGCGCCCGCCGTCCACCAAGGAGGGCTGTTCGATTAGCGCAGGCGGATAGATGGGTAGGAAATGCCAGGCTTGCGCGGCAAGGATGTCTCATGTGCAACTTTTACTCTCTAACCAAGGGCCAGCAGGCGATCCGCGAGCTCACGCGCGCGATGCACGATCGCACGGGCAATCTCCCTCCCCTGCCCGGCATCTTTCCGGACTACCCAGCTCCGATCGTGCGCGCTGGCGCTGACGGCCGCGAGCTGGTGATGGCCCGGTGGGGCATGCCGTCGCCCGTGTTCGCGCTGAAGGGCCGCTCGGCCGACCCTGGCGTGACGAACGTGCGGAACGTGAAGTCGCCGCATTGGCGGCGGTGGCTGGGAAAGCGAGCCGCTGCGTTGTCCCCTTCACGTCGTTCTCGGAGTACGAGACCACCCCCGAGGGGAAGAAGGTCCCGGTGTGGTTCGCACTGGACGAGACGCGGCCGCTCTCCTTCTTCGCCGGCATATGGACTAACTGGACGTGCGTGCGAAAGGTGAAGGAGGGCGAGGTCACCTGCGACCTGTTCGGCTTCCTCACGACCGACGCGAACGCCGTGGTCGCCCCGATCCACCCGAAAGCAATGCCGGTCATCCTGACCACCGCGGCAGAGGTCGACCAATGGCTCACTGCGCCAGCCGCCGAGGCTCTCGAATTGCAGCGCCCTCTCCCCGATGACGCCCTACGGATTGTGGCGCGCGGTGAGCGTTCGGACGGCGCGCCCGCCCTTTAGGAGGCGACGATGAAGCAGGAGCACATCAAGCGGTCGAAGGAGCCTACCTGGTCATCGGCTCACTGGCGAAGCCGCCCCACGAGTTCTGGCCATCCACCGCCGGCCTGGTGGACCTCCGCCGGGCGCGCGCCGCGCTCACCGGCGGCAAGTGGGCTGGCGGGCCGGGGAATAGCCGAACCAGCTGAGCCGGAACCTCTCGGGTGCCTCCGCCGTAGTTCCCCCGCGGAACTGGAGGACATCCATATGGCAGACGATAAGAGCAAGGTCGGCGGGCAGGATCGCAGCCGGGTCGCTGGCGACGAGCGCTACGAGGTCGAGTACTTCGCCCGGAGGCACGGGATCTCGAAGGAGCAGGCGCAGGGCCTCATCGATAAGCACGGCAACAGCCGCGAGGCGCTGGACCGGGCAGCCAAGGGCATGAAGAAAAGCGAACACTGACGTCGCTCGACGAGATCGACCAGATGATCGCCGACCGAAATGGCGGGCACGAGGGTATCGACCACCCCAATTACGTCGTGCGCGCGATGACGTGGTGGTTCGTCCGCCTTGATGCCTGCCCCGCCGGATGTGCGCGAAACGGAGTGACATCGAGGGCCGTTCCTTCTCCGGAGACACGTGGGGGAGAGAAGCGGAGGACATCATGGATGCAGTGGAGCGGCTGGCGGCCCTGAACCGCGCCTGGGAAGCGCTGCGGCAGATCCAAGACATCGAAGGGCGCTTCGATCGTGCGAGATCCCGCTCGGAGTTCATGGAGCTCGTGAGCCAAATCGCAGAGGCCAGGTCGGCCATCGACGTGATAAAAGAGGCAGTCGATCG
>DATCMG010000052.1:0-4381 GCA_036563555.1 Roseomonas sp.
AACCGACGCTCAGGGTGCTAATGCTCCGGGGCGTGCTCGACGGAGAGGGGCAAGCTGTGATCCTCGGCCTCGAAGCCGTAAGCTGCTACTGCATGGACCGCGCCTCGGACAGGTCAGCTCCTTCAGCCCTACGGCTCATTCAGCTGAACGCCGGGCCAGCACCATGTGTTCCGTTCGGTCGTGGCCCCCCCACGATGCCGTCAAAAGGGCTGAATATGACCAGCAGCAGAGACGAACTCTACGCCCTCCTGCGGGAGACGGAGGAGACGCTCAAGCAGGACCAGATCCGGCTGAAGGCGCTTGAGCAGGAGATGGCCGAGTTGAAGGCCCGACTGAAGACGATGGACGACGAGGCTGCCAATCGCGCCGCATCTAGCAAGCCCGACTGATTTGCACGCCGGGCGCTCGGTCCCCGCCATCTTGCGCCCTGATGCGGCGTGCGAGGCAGCCACGCCTGGCTTACGTCGTCGACACGCCGGGCCAACAGACGCCCGGCCCCGACAGCTGTAGGCTATTCTCGCAGCTTCAAAATCAATGGGGAATATTCTCCCATGGTGTTCAGTCCGAGCGCCATTGCCCGGACGAGAGGAGGCCGGTTTGAACGACGACGCAACTGGCAGCGGGGCGAAAGGTCGCCCTGCTCGATGCCATGGCCTTTGCGGCGGTTCAGGGATGGCAGGCAGGGCAGGTGCCCTGGGGCTTGGGAAGCGGATGTCCCTATCCGCTCGGCCAGCCAAAACTGCGGAGAGCATGGCTGAGTGGATTCACCGAGGGGCACATTGCGAGGTCCGCATCCAGCGCCGAAAGGCGGAAGCGAAGCAAGTAGCCCCGCGAGACCAAGGGCGGAGCGGGGAAGTGTAGCCCGGCATGCGGGCAGAGGAGCGGTGACGCCCCCGCGGCGACCTGGGGTGAGAGGTGGATCTGGGGCCGTCGCTGCTGGAGGCCGCGCGCATCATCCAGAGCACCCGCCAGGCCGGGATGTTCATCGTGGAGGCCATAGTGCAGTCCGCGCCTTCATGCGCCGTGATCCAGTGGCGGAGCGGCTGGTGCGCCTAGCCTGTGGGGCAGAGCCAGCGGCGCCCGGATGAGCGGGGAGCGCTTCGCGGAAGTGCTGAACGCGCACAGCGACGACGCGTTAACAGAAGCTGGGCAGATGAGCATGTTCGGGGGCAACCTGAGCGCTGCTGACCTGCTGAAGGGAGCTGCCGCGCGTGTCGCACGAGGACGAGACGAAGCTATCTTCCCTGCCGCCTCTGCCTCCGATGGTAGGGTGGCTCCTGGGGGAGGCCCTGCTGAAGGTGGGGACGCGGCACGGGGACCCGCGGATGATGCGGGACGGCAAGGCCCTGCTCTCGGAAGTGCCGGCGAACGATCCATAATCGAGGAGCCTGCCCTCGTCCCTGACTTCAACGCGGCCGCAGCTGAACTGTACGCGACGGCGCGGGCTGCGACGCGGGAGAAGTATGCCAGCCCCCGCAAGGCGCCTCGCGCTCGATGCCCAAAGAGGGTCGCTTCTCAGGCGAATTCGCGCCACCGGAGAATTTAGCAAAGGGGCGAAGCGTCTCTGCGCTTCGCCCCTTTGTCGATCAGTCCTTCGCGCGCGTGGTGGCGAGCTGGGGCTGCTTACGGGGCTGACGGATCTCCACCTCGTCCCGGCGAACCGTCTCCCGCACGGTCTCGACCCGCTGGGTGCGCTCGGTGCGGACCACGATCTCCTCCCGCAGGCGAACGCGCTTCTCGACGACGGGAACATCCTCGGTCTCGACCACCTCGACGGTCATGTCGGTCAGCATCTCGCCCGTGACCTTGTCCGTCACCGGCCGGCGCCGCTCCACGACCACCCGCTCGCTCTGCAGGGTAACCTGCTGTTCAACCGGGGTCTCCATCACATAGCGGCGGATCCGTGCGGTACCGCGGTTCTCCGTCCGCTTGCCGACCTCAAGGACCTCCTCGCCGAGCGGGATCACTTCCTCCGCGCTGGCCACACCCCGGGCCATGTTGGGGGCTGAGGCCTGCATGGCGCCGAGCCAGGGCCAGAAGAGCATGCTCGTGAGGGGCGCCGAGGCCGTCCGTGCCGCGGGGCGCCGGTCCGCCTCGCCGCGAGCCTCGGGCTGAGGCGTGACCAGACGCGCGACCCGCTGGACTGTGTCAGCGGCGGCTTCTGCCGGCTTCAGCGCCATGTCGACAGCCTGGCGGGCGGCCTTGCGGCGACGCTCCTCCGCAGCTTCCAGGTCCTGCTGTTCGCGTTCGGCCGCCTCGGCCTCCAGCTGGGCCTGCTCACGCTCCTGCCGGGCCTTCGCGCGCCGCTCATCAGCCTCATCCTGCTTGGCCTGCTCGGCCTCGGCGAGGCCCGCACCGATCTTCTCGGCGACCTCCTGGACTTGCTCAGTGCTCAGCGCCCGCTGGACCGCCGGCAGCAACTCCTTCTTCTCGTCGCGGGCATGCTGCCGGAAGGCCTTCTGCAGTTCAGCAAGGCGCTCGGGAAACGCCTCGTCGTTCTTCGGCAACGCGTCGAGCTCAGCAAGCTTGGCCCGCATCTCCTTGTTGTCCCGGATCGCGTCCACGACGAGCGCCCTGGTCTCGGCGTTCTTTCGCAGGATCGGGAAGAGGTGTTCCTCCTCGAGGCTGGCGTGGAGCTCCAACTCACCCTTCAGCTCGGCGAACAGCTTCTCCCGTGTCTTCACGGCACCGTCCGAGGTGTCGGACAGCTTGGCAAACAGCTCGTTTGCCTTGGCAGGGCCAGCCTGCATCATCATGCGGAAGTTCATGGGATATCCTATTGCTTGCTGCGGATTGCGAAGACGCCAGTCTCTTGCAAGCGGTCCGCGGTCAGGGCGCAGGTTTCGTGTGATCACGCCCGGCGTCGCGGACGAAGAGAGGCAAACCTTTGGTCCACCCTCTGTATGCTGCGTTGCAGCATTAAACTCACAGATAGGGTCGAGGGCGTTGCTGTGCAACTAACTGCTGGCGCGTGCCGATCAAGTCGCTGCGAGCCAAACTTGCGTATCTCAGGAACTGCAGGGCGATCACTTGGATTGAGCCGCTGCCAGAAGGAATAAGCAAAGTTCGTAGAGCAAGCCCGAACCTCGCAGTCTGAGTAGCGCGGCGGACATTCGCAGACGTCTTGAAGTCGAACAGGAAATCAGGATCGACGTCGCTGCGGAGCAGTTGCGGTATGCGCGCGGTCCCCCGCAACGGCACGCGGGGTGGAACCCCGCCTCACTAGGTCACGCCCCGGCGTCGGCCAGCCGGTGGACGGATCCACCGGCTGACCGGGTCGCGGAGGTCAGGCGGCGAGCTTGCGGGGCGCCATCATCGCGGAAGCGGCGGCAGCCTGCTCGGCCATTGGTGCGGACGCCTGCTTGAACAGCTGGGCGGTCGCCTCTCCAAGCTGGGTGGCTTGGCCGGTCACCTGCTCCCGGGTCGTCTTGAAGTAGGAGGTCTGGATCGCGGCGGCCTCCTGTAGGGACTTCGCGGAGGTCATCGCCTTGGCGCCAGCTACGAAGCCTTCGGCCATGCCCTGGTACATCGCGAGGTAGCGCTGGCCGATGTCCTGCAGGCCCGCGGTCCAGAGCTGCACCGAACGGGTAGCGGCCTCGAGGTTGGCATGGTTGAATCCGGTGGCGTCGGTGGCTGCCTTCGAGATGCTGGCCTTCATGTCGTTCGCCTGGGGCACGCCGTTCTGCATGAACATGGTTGGTTCCTCCGTTTTCCTGCGCCGCTGGAGAGCTGATGCTCGCCTTGCTGCAGCGCAACATGAGGGTGTCTAGGCGCGACAACCCAGGCTCTGCAAGACAATTGTGCAGCGCAGCATTCAGCGCGTCCTACCCCGGCACCGCCGGCGCGAGCTTTAGCAGACCCGAATGGTCCAGTATGGGCGTGCAGCTGCTGGTGGATGCTGGCCTGCTCGCGATCATCCTGCTCTCGATAGCTGTCGACTCGCTGATCTACACCGTCAAGCTGAACGACCTCGACCCGCGCGCCTGGCTCGCCGACGTCCTGTCCCGCATCGCCGACCACTCCGCCTCGCGCCTGCACCAGCTGTTACCCTGGAACTCGCGCAAGGCTCACACGGATGCAGCTGCTGCAGAGGCAGCCCGACTATGGCCACACCGAGCTTTGTCTACACTATCACCTACGCCGCCGAGCTGCTCGGCGAGGAAGAGAAATGGCTGCTTGAGCTTGCCGATCAGCTCGAACCCGGGAACGGCTGCCTCTGGATCTACGACAACGATGATCGCGCGATGCTCGGGGTTTCGCCGAACGCGGGATCGAAATCCTCAAGGAACTCAGTCTCGACCAGAAGCGGTCAGCGCGGCCAGCACGTCTGCGCTCGGTAACCTGCGGCCCCGGCCGGATGGATTCGAATGTGGGAGCCTTC
>DATCMG010000062.1:0-2943 GCA_036563555.1 Roseomonas sp.
CACCGACAGGGAGCGGTTGAACACGGACCTGCTGGAATTCGTGCAGGCTTAGGATCGCCTGGCGCGGTGCCGGGAGCAGCGCCCATCCGCTCGCGCCTGATCAGACAGTCTTATCCCTGGCTGTGAGCCGGCAGGGGACCAGTATGCCTGGCCTGGGCGCTGGCCCTCTTTACTCTGCCGTGCCGCGCTCCCCGGTCATGGGGGTGTGGGACGGTGGATCGCTTGCCGGGAAGCTTTCCCTGCCTTCCTCGTCAACATAGGCTTCGCGCTCCGTTTCCAGCATGGAAGCCAGCCTCCAATGGACTTCGGCCCTGCCTTCGGGACAGCCTTCCTGCTGCCAGAGGGAGTAGGCGCGTTCGCGGATGCGCTCCTCAAGCTTTGCTGGTGTGTCCGACATGACGGCCTCCTGGCACCGCATGGTCCAGGGCTAGATTGGGTCGTGCCGGCCGGTAATTGAAGGCGGGACGTGGATGCCGGCGCATTTGCCGCGAAGCGGCCGGAGAGGCGATCGCGTTTCCCCGGAGAAACGCGATCGCCCGGGGCCCATGCTACTTTCCGCGGCCGGTCTTCTCCTGCAGCGCGTCGATGCGCCTGGAGGCGTCGGCCTTGCTCAGCTTTTCATCGAAGGGCTCGCCGGCCTCCTCGGAGAGGGTCTTGAGATAGGAAGCCTGGGCGCCGGTCATGGGTTCGTCACCCGTGGTCCAGTCATCCGGGTCCTTAACGGTGTTGGAGCCGGGGTTGGGATCGGCCTTGGGGTTGGCGTCGTGATGGGCTTCGGCGGCCTGCTTGGCCATGCGGGCATCCTCCTCTGATGATGTTCCCTAAACGTTCATGTTCAGGGGTGGTTGCCTCGCGCGGGGCGCTGGGGTGAGACGGTGGAATGCGGGAGGGCAGCGCCCTGAAGCTTCGGATGGGGGAGATCACGGGCGGGGAGGCGCGGGCGCTCTACGCGCGCAGGCCGGTGGTCCTGCTGCCGCTGGGGAGCCATGAGGACCAGGGGCCGCACGCGCCGATGGGGGATTACCTGCTGGCGGAGCTGGTGGCGGAGCGGATCGCGCGCGCGGCCTGCGAGACCGGGACCGAGACGGTGGTGGCGCCGGTGCTGCCCTTCGGGAAGGCGGATTTCTTCGGGGCGATGCCGGGGGGGATCGCGCTGTCGGGCAAGGCCTTCGGGCTGGTGCTGACGGAGATGATCGAGGCGCTGCTGCGCCATGGGCTGGACCGGATCGTGGTGCTGAACGGGCATGGGGGGAATGCGCCCGTGATCCATGACGTGACCCAGGGCTTCATGCTGGCGGGGCGGGGGGTGTTCCCGTGCTTCTACCTCTGGAAGGTCGCGGGGGCGCTGCTGCCGGAGGTGATCGGGGCGGAACGGGCGCGGCTGGCAGCCGGGCATGGGGCGGATCCGCTGGGGAGCATCGCGCTGCATCTGACGCCGGAGAGGATGCGGATGGACCTGGTGCCAGCGGAGCGCGCGGCGGCGGGAACTTGCCTGGGGCTGCCTTTCATGGGTTGGGGGGCGGTGTCCTTCGAGGGGACCGAGATCAACGTGCCCGCCGAATATGACGGGCCCTCACCGGATGGGGTGGGGACCGGGGATCCGCGGCTTTGCAGCGCGGAAACGGGGCGTGCGCTGGTGGAGCGGCTGGTGGCGATCGGGGCGGGGTTCGTGCGGCATTATGCGGGGCATGGGCCGGCATCCGCCGGTTCAGAAGCGGCCGGTTGCGCGCGGCAGGAAAGCAGACCCGAACCGCTTTGAAAGAACCGGCACACCTGATCCTGTGCAGGGCGGGAGGCCGGGGCCGGGCCGGTATCCGCAACGCAGTTTTGGATTGCAGGCGGTGAAATCCCGGATAGTATCGGCGGCGTAATCGGCGACGATTGGGGACTAGTGAAGGATGGGCCCACTAGTTTAGGACAAATCTAAGGTGACTGTTCCGATCGTTTCAGCCGAGCCCGTCCAGGGCAGGTTATCCTCCGTGACAAGCCGGTCCTTCCACCGCACCGGCGCATTCCTGGCTGTTTGTGCCCTCGCCTCACTTGCCGCCACCCTGCCCGCCGATCGCTGGCCGGCGGCCATCGCCTTCGGGCTCCTGCTGCTCGCAATCAGCTGGATGGATCTGCGCTCCGGAATCGTGCACGCGGCCCTCGCCCTACCGCTGGGGCTTGGGGGCGCTCTCGCCGCTTGGCTCACGGCGCCCGCCCTGCTTCCCGCCGCCTTGGCCGGCGCCGCTCTCGGCTATATCGGGTTCCGCCTCGTCGAGACCGGATTCCGCCACCTCCGCGGCCATGACGGGCTCGGCCGTGGCGATTCCTGGGTGCTCGGCGGCGCTGCCGCCTGGGTCGGCCCTGGCGGGCTCGGCTTCGTCATCGCGGGCGCTGCCGCCATCGCCTTGCTGGCCGTGCTGCTGCGGGACCGCGGCTTCGCACCGAAAGCATCGCTTCCCTTCGCGCCAGCCCTCGCCTGTGCCTCCTGGGTCGTCTGGATCGCGGCCGGAGGTGCGCCGTCATGGACGCTTCCCTGACCGGCGACGCGACCGAACCGGAGAAGCGCCTGATACGGCACCTGCTGGAGCGCGGGGTGCTGGGGGCTTCCGCTGCGGCGCGGGCCGAGGAGGCGGGCCGGGCCACCAGCGAATCACTGACGACGGCGCTGCTGACGCTCGGCCTCATCGGCGAGGACAGCCTCGCCGCGGCCAGTTCGGAAGCACTGGGCCTGCCGCTCCTCGGACGCGACGACCTGCCGCCCGAGCCGCCGCTGGCGGACCGGTTACCGCTGCGCTTCCTGCGCCGCGTGCGCGCCTATCCCGCAAGGGTGGAGGATGATGGCCGCCTCCTCCTCGCCCTGGCCGATCCGCTCGATCCCTTTGCGGTGCAGGCCGTCGCGCTGGCCACGGGCATGCCGGTGTCGGCCGCCGTCGCAACGCCGGCGGTGATCGAGAC
>DATCMG010000080.1:0-3106 GCA_036563555.1 Roseomonas sp.
TTCACGAGGGGGTATCAGGCGGGCTCCGCCTCGCGCTCCTTCATCATGGCCTGGAAGGCCGGGCGGGACTGGCAGGCGGTGATCCAGGCCTGGACATGCGGGGCGGCCGCGAAGAGCAAACGGTCCGGCTGGGCGTAGCGAATCACCTCGGCGAGGTTGATGTCGGCGATGGTGAAGCGCTGGCCGAGAAGGTGACCGCCGCCCGCCTGCAGCGCGGCATCGAGCACGGCGAAGGGGGCGCGGAGTCGGGAGGCGGCAGCCTCGGCATCGCGCTTCTGAAGGACGGCGAGGCAGTCATCCTCGATGCCCCGGCCCCAGAGGGCCCACATGGCGTTCAGTCCTTCCTCTTTCGCGTTCTGTGGGCCGAGAGGGCTGTTCGCTTTCCGGGCGAGGTAGAGCGTGATGGCAAGGGATTCGTGGAGGATGAAGCCGTCATCCTCCAGGGTTGGGATGAGGCCGTTGGGGTTGATGGCGCGGAAGGCCGGGGAGGCCGTGTTGAAGGGGGCCTCGGGCGCGGCCGGGTCAGTCAGGCGGTAGGCCTGCATGACGGGGATGCGCTCGATATCGAGGCCCATCTCCATCGCGGCCCAGACGGGCCGCGTCGCGCGGGAGCGCAGGACGCCGTAGATCTTCAGGGACATGCGCCGTTCCTCCGGATTCGCGGAGTTGGCGTAGCATGGCGGGCGGCGCCCAGGGAGACGCCCGCGGCTTCGCACTGCTGGCCGGTTCGGCCCGCGGCGATCCGTCTGTAGGATGCCGGCGGATACGCGGAAGCGCGATCCGACACGGGAGAAATGTTCATGGCCCATGCCTCGGCCGGCGCCAGCCGGTCCCTGCCGCGCCGCGCCCTGCTGGCCGGTGCCGCGGCCGCGCCGCTCTGCCTGCCCGGCATCGTTCCATCCGCCCGGGCGCAGGGCACGGGCCCGATCCGGCTGATTGTTCCCTTCGCGCCGGGCGGTGCCACCGACAGTTCCGCCCGCGCGATGACGGACAAGCTGTCCGCCGCGCTCGGCCGTTCGGTGGTGGTGGAGAACCGCTCTGGCGGCGGTGGCTCGATCGGCGCGGCGGTGGTGGCCCAGGCGCGGCCGGACGGCAACACGCTGCTGCTCGATACCATCGTGCATCTGGTCAACCCGCTGGTGCTGCGTGGCCTGTCCGTGGATTACCGCACCGCCTTCGCCCCGATCACCCAGGTTACCCGACTGCCCCTGGCGCTGGCGGTGAAGCCCGGCTTCCCGGCACGGGACCTGGCCAGCTACGTGGCGCGCGCGAAGGCCGCGCCGGGCGGGGTGAGCTGCGGGCATTCGGGCACGGCCACCGCGGCGCATCTGGCCTCCGCCCTGCTGCAGTCGCGCGCGGGAATCCGGCTGAATGACCTGCCCTATCGCGGCGGCTCGGATGCGGCGCGCGACCTTGCCTCGGGCACTTTGGATTCGGTGTTCGTGGCGCTGCTGTCGGTGGCGCCCCTCGCGCAGGCGGGGCGCGCGCGGCTGCTTGCCGTGGCCAGCACGACGCGCTCGGCGCTGCAGCCCGATGTGCCAACCCTGTCCGAGACCTTCCCTGGCACCGCGCTCGACGAGTGGAC
This sequence comes from Roseomonas sp., assembly GCA_036563555.1. Classification (GTDB taxonomy): domain Bacteria; phylum Pseudomonadota; class Alphaproteobacteria; order Acetobacterales; family Acetobacteraceae; genus Roseomonas. The sequence continues at coordinate 1,586 of DATCMG010000080.1, forward strand.
CGGTCTTTTCGCGCCCGCCGGCACGCCGCCCGCCTTCCTCGATCAGGTGCAGGCGGCGACGGCCCAGGTGCTGCGCGATCCGGAGGTGCTGGCCCGGCTGGCGCAGCTTGGCGCCGAGCCGGTGGGCAGCAGTTCGGAGGAGTTCGCCGCCTTCCTTCGTGCCGGCGCCGCCGAGGCGGAACAACTGGTGCGCGAGGCGCGGATCGAGCCGGGCTAAGGAGCTCCCGGCCCGGCTCAAAGCTCCCGCTGGCCGTCCGTCACGCGCTGGCGGGCGCGGTGCAGGTGGTAGCGCATGGCAAGGCTGGCGCCCTCGGCATCCCCGCGCCGGATGGCGTCGGCAATGGCCTCGTGCTCCTCGATCACGCGCCGGGCGCGTTCCTTCGAGCCGGTATGGGTGATCCCAAGCGCGACCGTCATGGACTGGTGAATGGTCTCATTCAGCATTTCCAGCATTTCGGCGAAGAGCGTGTTGCCGCTGGCGCTGGCGACCGCGCGGTGGAAGTCGAAATCCGCCTGGACCGGGACGGCGCCGGCCTCAAGGCTGGAGCGGAGCGCCTCCAGCGCCCTGAAGATGCGGTCCAGCTCATGCGGGGTGCGGCGCTCTGCGGCGAGGCCGGCGGCGCGGTCCTCCAGCGCCATCCGCACCTCCATGCAGCGCAGGATGCCGGCGATGTCGGAAACCTTCGCCAGGCGGGTCAGGTGGCCGGAGGGACGCTTCTGCACGAAGGTGCCGGAGCCCTGGCGGGTGGCGACCAACCCATCCGCGTGCAGGCGCATCAGGGCTTCGCGCACCGTGGGGCGGGAGACCTGGAAGGCCTGGCAGATCTGGCTTTCCGAGGGGAGCTTGTCGCCCTCCCGATAGGTGCCCGAGACGATCTGCTCCAGGATCTGGCCGTAGAGTTGGTCCCCCAACCTCACCTTGCGCCCAGGCACCAGCTTCATCCCGGCCATGCCGCCCTCCGTTCCGCGCCCGGCCTTCGGTGCGCCCGCCTGGGCAGGATCGCCGTTTTCGGGCCGGACCGCCACGGGGATTTGTCAGGCATGTTGACAGGCTGGCGATGTATTTGTCAGGTTGACGTCGCGATCCGGTGCTGACCCCATGGGCCGCGCGACCGGCGCGAGGAATTTCGAAGGGAACGCAACGTGCCATCGCCTAACCCGAACGTCCTGGCCGCCCTGCCCGGCATTTCCGGCATCCTGGTCACGCCCTTCGACGCGGATGACTGCATCGCGCCGCAACTGCTCCGCCCGGTGATCGACAGGGCGATCGGGGCTGGCGTGCATATCCTGACCGCGAACGGCAACACCGGCGAGTTCTACGGCCTTACCACGGCCGAGGCGGAGCGGATGGTGCATGAGGTGGCGGAGATGGTGAATGGCCGCGTGCCGCTGGTGGGCGGCGTCGGCCGCAGCATCGGGGATGCGGTGGCACTCGCCCGCGCCTCGCAGAAGGCCGGGGCCGCGGCGCTGATGGTGCACCAGCCGCCCGATCCCTTCGTCGCGCCGCGCGGCGTGGTTTCC
>DATCMG010000105.1:0-1663 GCA_036563555.1 Roseomonas sp.
CCCAACCCGGCACGCGCGCCGCCATGGCGCCGATCAGAACATGGCGGAAGCTGTCATAATCCTTGGCGAGATAATCGATGGCGGGTGCCGGCAGGGGCAGGCGGCCTGGCGTCCAGCCCGGGCGGCAATCGCCGGTGAAGCAGCCCGGCCGGAAGCGGAAGGGCAGTTCTGCGAAGAACGGGTCCATCCGCGCCGGATCCCAGGCCACCTCCAGCGTGTAGGTGGAGTAGTCGCCGATGGGCGTGAGGGTCAGCAACAGGCTTTCCGCCACGCTTCCCGCCGCGGCGCCGACGCACCGCACCTGGCCGAGGCCCGGTCCCGCCGGAATGCGGTGGCCACCACGCAGGCGGAAGATCTGCCCGGCGCGTGCCGGGGCGGCCGCCACTTCCGCGAGGATATCCGCGAGGTGAAGATCGTTGTGGAAGAACAGCTCCAGCCGCGCATCCGGCGCCGCCAGTTCGACCAGCCCGAGCCGCAGGCCATTGAGCCCTGCGGCCTGCAAGTCCTCGGCCCGCTCGGCCACCGCATCCGTGTCGAGGATCGGGAGAGGTGGGTCGGTCAGCATCGTCAGGCCTCCCGCCGCTGGAATTTCGCGATGCGGCTGTCGGTGCTGCCGGCCGGGCGGAACTGGATCGTCACTTCGATCAGCGCATCGGTGAACTCCACCTCCAGCCGCTCCACCGTCAGCCGGTTGCCGAGCCAGCGGGACAGGGCCTGGGTGATGCGCGCCTTCACCACGCCGCGCAGCACGTCGGATGCAGGTTCGAAGACCAGCTTGCGCACGCCGCCGCCGAATTCCACGAGGAAGGGGCGCTCGCCCGGGTCGGTCAGAAGCAATTGCAGCAACTCGTCCCGCACATGCTCGGCATCGGAGGCGGGGCTGGCCGTTCGGCCATCGGGGCCGATGCGGAAGGGGAATGCGAGGTGCCGGCCGGCGGAAAGCGCCATGGCTAGATCCCCTTCACGGCTGGCGAGGCCTGCACCACCAGGGGCGGGCCTTGGGGGATCTGCTCCACGCTGAAACACAGGCCTGTGCTTGTCTGCAGCAGCACCGGCACGCCATTCACCCGCGTGAACACGGCGCCGCTGGTCCAGCGCAGGATCACGCAGGGTTGCGGCTTCGTGCCGGTGCCAATTGGAATTTGGAAGGGGCAGCCGGCGATGACGTGCGTATCCGTCAGCAGCAGCAACGGCGCTCCATTGTCCATTGCCAGTGCGTTCGCCGTGGTGAGGGTGGCCCGCCCGCCATGGGGGCACTGCACGGTGCTGGCAGTGGTGAGCACGGGCACGGCCATGGCGTTCAGCCCCCCACCTTGAAGGCGTCGTTCACGAGGCTCGCCCCAGCTGTCGTGACCTTCACCATGCCGTTGTTGAGGTTGATTTCCGTGGTGCTGATCTCCAGCGTGCAACTGCCGAGGGAAAGAGTGATCGCGTCGCTCCCGAGCGTGACCTTCGCGCCGCCGGGGTGGAGGAGCGTCATTTCATCGGCCTCCTCGTCCACCAGCACCTGATGGCCGGCGCGCGTTGCCAGCAGCCGGGCCGTGTCGCCATCGGGCGATGGCCGTTGGCCGCTGGCGAACCAGCACCCCGCCCAGATCGGGCGCGCCAGGTCGCCGCCCTCGAACTCGATCCAGACGCCATCCCCGACCTCGGGCAGCAGCAC
>DATCMG010000051.1:0-2708 GCA_036563555.1 Roseomonas sp.
GCCGACACCTGGGACGGCGTGTTTGCCCCAGCCGGCCTGCCAGTTCCGATCGTGGAGCGCGTCGATGCCGCGGTGCAGGCCTCCCTCGCCCACCCCGGGCTCGTGTCACGCCTTGAGGCTGCCGGTCTACAGCCCTTTCCAACAGGTCCTGCGGAATTCGCGGCCTTTCAGCGCACCGAAATTGAAAAGTGGGGCCGGGCCGTGCGAGCGGCGAACATCACTGCGGATTGATGGATCTGCGAGCCTGGCGCTCCCGAGCGGGTGCGCTGGGCGGAGGAAAGTACGGAGCGAGACTTGGTGCCAGGCGAGAGCGACATACCAACTGGCGAGGCCCGAGCCGCGCCGTTATTCGAGGAGTCAGGCCACGCGCGGGCGCGGCTAGTTCAACATCTCGGGGCAGGTGATCTCCTGAGCGCGCATGCGGGTCAGAAAGCCCATCGCCGCCTCTCGGGCAGTCGTTCCCCGATCCGCCAGGAGCGCCGGGTGGCCCACGCCAGGCAGGAAGACCCCACCTGCGGGGCAGAGCGCCGCGTTTAGCATCCTGCGTCCGTGCTCAACGGGCACGACCGCGTCCTGCTCCCCATGCAGCACGAAGACGGGCGCCCTCACGTCTGGCAGGCGCGCCAGGCTATCGAATGGGTGCCGTAAGAGCAGGCCGACGGGCACCCAGCGGAAAGCGTCCGCCGCCACCTGCCGTGCGGAGGTGAAAGGGGAATCCAGCAGCACTCCTGCTACTCGACGCTCTGAAGCCAGCGCCACCGCGACGCCAGTGCCGACGCTCTCGCCCCAGATCACAAGGGGGGCGCCGGGCCATCGGGCCGCCGCCCAGTCCGCCTGGGCACGGGCGTCCGCGATCAGCCCACTCTCGGTTGGCAGGCCGGGGTTGCCGCCATAGCCCCGGTACTCGGCGAGGACGACGCCGTATCCCGCGGCAGCAAAGGGGTGGAGGGCCTGCTCGCGATGCCCCGCATGCCCTCCATTGCCGTGCAGGTAGAGGATCACGGGCATGCCGGGCCCCGGCTCGGCGGCCCAGAATCGTAGCCGGAGATCATCGGCCGTGCTGGTCACATGGGCGGAGAAGCGGGAACTGGGGAGTGGCTCGCCCAGAGCGCCGCCGCCCGCCGGAAACATTACGCGCTCTTGGAACCACCACAGGAGGGCGACGGTAAGGAGCCACGCCAGGGCGAGCACGGCAACGACAGACACCATGCGCTTCATTCTCCCCGAGCTCCTGTAGTGAGGTCGGTTCCCCCAGCAGAGAGGCCGGTGGGAAAGGGCGTGGTCAAAGACGGCGTGTCAAGTCGGATCCTGGATGCCTGCGGACCTCGCCAACTTGTTGGCTGTGAGAACAGCCGGCAACTTGCTTCTCACGCTGGCGTGGCAGGGCGCCCGCGATAACAAGGTCGCCAGCAAGTCGACAGTGCCGCTCCGAGCGGTGGCGGCTACAGTCCGCACTCGATCTTGAGCTGACGGCGGAGGCGCTGGCCTTGCGGTGAGGAGGGGATGACCATGGTGCTCGTCACTCGTAAGATGACCTTCGCACGCGATGTCGCCGACTGCGTGGTCTTCATGCATGACGGCATCGTCATGGAGGAATGCGAGGCGCGCCCAAGTTATCCACGAGCCACGCGAGCCGGCGACGCAGGCTTCCCTGGCCCACTTTCCTAGCCCACTAACAGCCGGGCTGCCGGAACTGTACGAATCAGGGGGCACAAGGGCCTCACTTCTCAGGAACGCAGAAAGGAACCATCATGCTGCCCCCCTCGAATGAACTGACCACCTGCTTCGCGCATCCAGCCTATCAGATGCAGAGCCGCTTTGAGGCGCGCGGCACGGGCATCCACAGCTTCCAGGTAGGCTCGCGTGACGAGCTGACTGCGCGCGCGGGCGAAGCCGACATCGTGGTGGTGTCGGGGTTGTGGGACAACGCGATCCTCGAGACAAGGGGTCGGCTGCGCTTCGTGCAGTCGATCAGCGCGGGTGTCGACCAGTATGCGCAGCCACTCTTCCGCGAGAAGCGCGTGCGTCTGGCGAGCGCGCAGGGCGTGAACATGAACGCCGTCTCCGAACATGCCATGGCGCTCATCCTCTCACTCGTGAGGCTGATTCCGGAGGCGCGAGACAACCAGGCGAAGCATTTCTGGCGCGGCATGATCGGCGACATTGCGCGCCGCGAAGATGAGCTGGGCGGCAAAACGCTGGTTGTGGTGGGTTTGGGGCGCATCGGCGGCCGGCTCGCTCGACTCGCCAAGGCCTTCGACATGAACGTGATCGGCGTGCGGCGCGACCCGGCGACCGGTCGCGGCGCAGCGGATTCAGTGCATGCGATTACCGATCTGAAGACGGTGCTGCCGAATGCGGATTTCGTTGCCCTAACCTGCCCGCTGACGCCTGAAACCGAGGGGCTGATGAATGCCGAGGCGCTTGGCCTGATGAAACCGAGCGCGCGGCTGGTGAATGTCGCACGTGGCAAGGTGGTGGACGAACCGGCGCTGATCCTGGCGCTGAAAGAAGGAAAGATCGCTGGCGCCGCGCTGGATTGCGTGGTGGAGGAGCCGTTGCCGGCCAGCTCTCCGCTTTGGGACCTGCCGAATGTCTTCATCACGCCCCACAGCGCGGGCGAGACCCAGCATTACGAGGACAACGTGATCGACATCCTGCTGGAGAACGTGGCCCGGCTGCAGCGGGGGGAAACCGCACTGAAAAAC
>DATCMG010000107.1:0-2266 GCA_036563555.1 Roseomonas sp.
CAGTCCGCAACGAGCTCGGGGGGGAGCGTCTCGATCGTCACCGGGCCGGCCTGGAGAAGGGCGCGGGTCTGGCTGAGCAGTGTGCCGAGGGGTGCCACCACGGCCGTCGCAGCTGCTTCGCGGTGGGCCGGCGTTTCGCCAGCCAGTGCATCGAGCGTGGTGGCGAGACGTTGCGCCGCCACGGCCGCAGGGTCCTGCGCCCCGCCCACCGCCTGCCGCAGCGCCGCCGCCGTCGATGTCAGACGTTGCACCAGCTCGGTGTCTGTGGGCGGCGGGAGCGGCTGGACGCCCTCCAGCGCCGGGGCGATCAGCATGGCCGCGTCCTCGACCAGCGCCAGCTTTTCCTCCTGCTGGGAGGGAACGAAGCTGTTCAGCGTGACCGTGCGCGACACCTCCGGCAGGGCTTCCAGGCGTCGCGCCAGCGCGTCCGCTTCAGCGGCGGTGGGGAGGAGGATGCTGATCGTGTTGGGCGTGCGGTCCGGATCCGCCATCAGGTCCTGCATCGCCCTCATCGACTCCACCTTCGGGCTGCGGAGATGCAGGGGGTTGAAATCGAAGCGCACGAAGGGAAGCAGCGCGAGTGATCCGGCGGCCGTGAGACCTGCGATCACCAGCACGGCCCGGCGGTGACGGTGCAGGGCGTGCTCGACCGGTGCGAGGCTGGCATAGCCCAGCTCCGCCTGGCCGCGCGGGGGCGGGCGTAGCAGGACCAGCAGCGCGGGCAACAGTGTGATACTCAGCGCGAAGGCGATGACCATGCCCAGGCCCGCGATCACGCCCAACTCGGCCACGCCGATATAGCTGGTGGGCAGAAAGGCGAAGAAGCCGGCTGCGATGGCCGCCGCCGCGAGTGCCAGGGAGCGCCCGACGCCTTTCCCGGCCGCGGCCAGCGCCGCGTGGAGGTCCGGATGGACCAGGCGTTCCGCGAGGCAGCGCACGCTGAGCTGGATGTTGAAGTCGATGCCCAGCCCGACGAAAAGCGGGATGAAGGCGACGGAGATCAGGTTGAAGCGCCCGGTGGCCAGCAATCCGAGCCCGGCGGTCACCACCAGGCCGAGCAGTGTGGTTGCCAGGATCGCGAAGACGAAGCGGGCGGAGCGAACGGCGAGCCACAGGATGCCCAGAAGCGCCAGGATCATCGCGCCGGTGACGAGGCCGGCATCCTCGGCCAGGCTCGCGAATTCCTCATCGGCCAGCGGCACCGGGCCGGTCAGGCGCAGGGTCACGCCATGCGCCGGATCAAGGCCCAGTTGGCGTGCGGTCTGCCGAATGGCGTCGCTTCCCGCGGCGCCGGGCTGCAAGGCGCGGTAATCCATCACCGGCTGCACCAGGACGAAGCGCCGCGTCTCCCGTGGGCCGGGCGGTGCGCCGGAAATGAGCGTCCGCCAGGAGAAGAAGGCGGGGCGGCCGGCCAGCACGGCTTCGAAGGTCTCGGCGAGGGCATTCGCGGCGGGAGCGATGTCACGCAGCGTGGCGTCGCCACGGGCCACGCCTTCAAGCACGGTGGAGAAGCTGCCCAGCACGCCGCGCAGGCTGGGATCGGCCGCGAGCGGGCCGAGGAAGGGCTGTGCGCGGATCAACTGCTCCGTGGTCGCCTGCACTTCATCGAGGGAAAGGAGGAGAAGCCCGTTGCGGTCGAAGAAGGGGCCGCCATCGGGCCTGCGGACGTTGCGGAACTGCTCGGGCCTCCCTTGCAGCGCTGCGGCGAGGCGCGCGGCCGCGGCCTCGGCCAGTTCCGGCGTGACGCCGTCGATGACGGCGACCACCAGATCCTCCTGTTGCGGGAAGCCGGCGTCATAGGCGATCTCGCGCTGGCGCCATTCCAGATCCGTCGAGATCAGCTCGGCCGTGTCGGTGGTCATGGCGAAATGGCGCGTCGTGTAGAACAGTGCGGCGGCTGCAAGGACGAGGCCGAGGACGAGGACTGTCCAGGGGCGGGCGGCGCTGAAGGCGACGACGCGGCCGATCAGCGAGGTCTTGGTGGTCACGTCGGCGCCTCACGGATGGATCAGGGAAGTCGATCCGCGCTTGCGCCATCCGCGCCCGGTCGGCGCGCCGCCGAGCGCGGATGGCCGCCCGGATACACGCTCGGCGGTCAGGAGGCCACGGTGGGAGAAGCGGTTCGCGCTCTCACGGGTTTTGCGGCGTGTTCTTGTCCGAGTGCGTTGCGGGCGGCCTGTGCGATCTGGGGTGCGTTGAGGCCGGCGAGGTCGTACTGCTTTTTCGGGCTGTCATGGTCGATATAGAGGTCGGGCAGGGTCAGGGG
>DATCMG010000110.1:0-4678 GCA_036563555.1 Roseomonas sp.
TGGCTCATGATGTAGAGCTGGGTGCAGATCGCCTCCGCCACCCGCTCCCACCCATCCCGCGAGGGGCCGAGCGGCTTCTCCACCACGGTCAGCGCCCCCGCCCGCAGCGCGTTCATCGAGATCCGGAGTCCCTGCTCCTCCACCGCATCGGCAATCACCACGATCGGGGTGGGGCGCTCCGCCATGATCCGGCGCGTCGCCTCCAGCCCGTCCATCCCGGGCAGGCGGATATCCATGGAGATGACATCGGGCCGCACCCGCCCCAGCTCCGCGAGGGCCTCCTCGGCGGAGGGCATGGCGGCGGCGAGCTGCAGGCGCGGATCGCGCGAGACGATATGCGCCAGCAACTGCCGCACCACGGCGCTGTCCTCGACGATCATCACACGGATGGGCATCACACGGGCGGAACTGCTCAATGCCAGGTCTCAGATCAGCTGGCCGATGGCTGCCAGCAACGCCTGCTGGTCGAAGCCCTGCTTCGTCAGATAGGCGCTCGCCCCCAGCTCCATGCCGCGCTGCACGTCGCCGGGGCTGTCGCGGGAGGTCATCAGAATCACGGGCAACCCCGCCAGCGCGGGATCGGCCCTGATCGCCTCTACAAGGCCGAACCCGTCCATGCGTGGCATTTCGACGTCCGCGAGGACGAGGTCAACCAAGGTGCCGGGATCACGCAGAGAGTTGAGCGCGTCCACCCCATCCACGGCGAGGGTCACGCGGTAGCCGCCTCCCTCCAGGATGCTGCGTTCCAGCGTGCGGGTCGTGAGGGAATCATCGACCACCAGCACATGGCGCTGCCGGTGCCCCGGCCCGGCTGCGGGGCGGATGGCCCCGGGGCGCATCGCCTCGCGCAACCCGCGGTCCAGAACGCCCTCGGGGCGCAGCACCAGCGCCACCTGATCCGCCTCCAGCAGCGCGGCACCCGCGATGAGGGCGGTGTCCAGGCCCGGCGCATCCACCTCCGTCACCACCAGGCTGCGGGCGTCACGCAGCGCCGAAACCACCAGCGCCAGCCGCGCCCCGCCGCGCGACAGCAGCACCGCGGGGATCGATCCTTCCTCCGTGGCCTCCTCCGGCTGGCCGAGAAGGGGGGCGAGCGGCACCAGCGGCACCAGCGCCTCGCCCCCGTCCAGCGCCAGCCGCGCCACCGGCCGCCCCTCGGCGGTGGAGAGGGCGGCGCGGTCCAGACGCAGCAGCGGCCCGACCGTGACCAGCCCGTGGCCGGCGGGCAGGCCGAGCACCTGGCCGCCCGCCTCCAGCAGCAGCAGCGAGCGCCGCCCGGTGGAGGGTGGCAGCGCGATCACCACCTCCGCCCCGCCTTTCGCCCCCGGGCGAAGCGCCGCGCCGCCATGCAGCGCCATCGCCGCCTCCGCCACCACCGAAAGCCCTATGCCGCGGCCGGAGAGGCTGTCCACCGCCGCCGCCGTGGAGAAGCCGGGCTCGAATACGAGCGCGAGCAGGGAATCGGCCGTCGGCGGCGCGGTGCCGGGCGCGCGGGGGGGCAGCAGCCCCTGGCGGATCGCCGTGGCCTCGATGGCGGGGAGATCAGGCCCCGGCCCGTTATCCCACACCGTCACCGTCAGCCCACCTCCCGTGGCGGCGACCCGCAGGCCGATCTCCGCCCGCCGCCCGTCGCGCGGCGCGCCATGGCCGAGGGCGTTCCGAAGCAGGTGCAGCACCGGGTCCTTCAGCGCCTGCAGCACGCGGCGCTCCGCCTGCGCCTCCATCCCCTCGGTGCGGATGGTGACCTCCCGCCCGGCCTCGCGCGCCATCTCCCGCGCCGCCGCGGCCAGGGGGGCGAGCACGGTGCCGGCCGGCACAAGCGCAATGGCCTCCACCTCCTCCCGCAGCCCGGTCGCGGCGCGGTTCATCGCGGCCTCCATCGCGCCCCCCTGGCGGGAGAGGCCGCCGACGCGCCGCACCACTTCGCCCAGCGCCGCCTCGAAGCCGCGCAGCCGGGGGGCCAGGTCTGGATCGGCCGGCAGGGCGGCGCGCAGCCCCTCCCAGCCGCGACGCAAGGCACGCAGCTCCGCCTCCACCCCGCGCAGCCCGGCGGCGGTGGAGTCCTGGCGCTGGATCAGGGCCTTCAGCCCGTACATGGCGGCGGAAAGGCGCTCCACCCGCGTCGCCTCCACGCGTAGATAGCCCTCGGGCGGGGCGGCGGGCGCCGCTGCGGGGGTGTTGGATTCCGGCGCCGGCACCCGCCCAGGCTCCGGCCTGTCCGGCGGCACCGTGCCCGGCGCGGCGTCCAGCGCGGCCAGCACCGCCTCCACCGGGGGTGGCGGGGTGCCCGCAGCCATGGCGGCGGCCTGGGCCTCGATCGCGTCCAGCCCCCGGTGCAGCAGGGCGAGCCGCGATGCCGCCAGCCGCGCCGCGCCGCCCGCCGCCTCCTCGACCACGTGCGCGAGCAGCGACTCCAGGCGATGCGCCACCTGTTCCAGCGCGGGGAGGTCCACCGCGCGGGCGGCACCCTTCAGCGAATGGGCACGGCGGAACACCTCGCGCAGCGCCGGCGCATCGAGCGTGACGGCGCCCGCCTCATCCTCGGCTGCAAGGGCCCCGCGGATGGCGGCCAGGTGCTCCCGGTGCTCGGCGGCGAAGGCCGCCAGCAGCTCCGCGCGGAAGTCGGACACGCGCCAATCCCCGCCAGGGCTACAGCCGGTACCGGTCGGCGAGCTGCACCAGGCCCTGGCTCAGCCCCGCCATGTTCGCGGCGGCCTGATCGAGCTGGCGCGTGCCGGAGGCGGTCTGCTGGCTCGCCTGGCGGATATTGGTCAGCGCGCCCATCACCTGCTCGATGCCCAGTTGCTGCTGGTTCGTGCTGGCGACGATCTGCTGGAAGGTCTGCACGGCCTCCTGCACGCGGGCGGTGATCTCGCGGATCGTCTCGTGGCTCATGGCCGTGCGGTCGCGCCCGGCGGCGGCGCGCTTCACCGCCTCCTCCGTCAGCATGACGGAGGAATTGATGCCGCGCTGGATGTCGCCGAGATTGGCGCGCACCTGCGCCGTCGCCTCCTTCGCCTGGTCGGCCAGCGACTTCAGCTCGGCCGCGACGACCGAGAAGCTGCGCCCCGCCTCGCCCGCCGCCGCCGCCTCGATGGCCGCGTTCAGCGCCAGGAGGTGGCTGCGCTCGGAGATGTCGTTCACCGTCGCGGTGATCTCGCCGATGGCCTGGGTCTTCTCGCTGAGCGCGATGATGTTCTCGGCCACGCGCTCCGCCTGCTCGCGGATGCCGTCCATGGCGCGCACCGTCTCCTCAACGGCGCGCAACCCGTTGTCGCTGGTGCGGACGGTCGCCTGGGCGGCGGCGATCACCTCCTGCGCACGTTTGCCGATCTGGGCGCCGGAATGGGTGATCTCGTCCACCGTCGCCGCCGTCTCCTGCACGGCGGCCAGCTGCTCCTCCACGCTCGCCGCCTGCTGCTGCGTGCTGGCGCGGATCTCGGCGGTCGCGGCATCCAGCTGGTGGGTCGCGTCGCGGCTCTGGCTGGCCATGTCGCGCAGGCCCTGCACCATGACGTTCAGCGTCGCGCCCAGCCGGCCGAACTCGTCATGGCCCTCCCGCGCCGGCGCCCCGGCCAGCTCCCCGCGGCCGATGCGCTGGACGAACTCCATCAGCTCCTCCAGCGGCCGGGCGATGGCCCGGCGGACGAGGACGGAGACAAGGATGGCGATCAGCGCCGCGACACCCATGCCGGATAGGATGAGGATGCGCGCGTTCTCCGAGATCGCGTCCACCCGGTGCTGGCCGATGGCCGAAAGGCGCTCCATCCCAGCCTCCACCCGGTCCAGCGCCTGGTCCAGATCGATGGCGCTGGCGGCCACCCCGGGTTCCGCGGCCATCACGGCGGCGGCATCGTCCGCGGCCATGAGGCGGAGCTTGGCCTCCACCTGCTCGCGGTGGCGCGACTGGGCGGTGCCGGCCTCGTTCAGCGCGACGACGACGCGCTGCCACGCCTCCCGCCGCTCCTCGGCGATCGCCTGGGCGGAGAAGGTCTGCGCCGCCGCCGTGGCCTCGCTGAGGGCATTGGTCATGCGGCCGCTGGCGCGCTGCCAGTTGGAGGTCGGCACGGCATCGGTCACCACCCCCGGCACGGCGCGCCGCCCGAGATAGGTGATCATCATCAGGGACCGGGTGTCGCGCAGTTCGCGCTGGGCAGCCCGCACCGCCGCGACCTGCCGCGCCACCGAGACGTCGCGCGTCGAGACGCTGCGGCTGGCGTTCCGCACCGTCTCGAACTGGTCGAGGCTCCACAGGCCGAGGGCGATGGTCAGCAGCGTCAGCGTCACGAAGCCCAGCAGGGCGCGGTTGATGATGGACACGCGTGTCAGGCTCCGGGCGCGATAGGAAGGGGGGAAGGCGCGGCATAGGGCCGCAGCAGGCGGTCGAGGTCGAGGACGGCGAGGAGCGTTTCCTCCTCGGGGGCGGAATCACCCAGCATCGCATGGAAGGCGACGGCCCCGCCCGGGCTCGCGGGCGCGCGCTCCGGCGGCAGGGGCAGCGGCGAGATGGCCGAGAGGGCACGCCCGACCCGCAAGGCAAGCCGCCGCCCGGGTGGCGAACCGGGAAGCGGCCGCAGCAGCACGTCATGCCCGCCCCCCACGGGATCGGGCGTGACCCCCAGCAGCGTCGCGAGGTCGAGCACGGCGTGCAGCCGCCCGGCACGGGCGCGCAGGCCGA
>DATCMG010000117.1:0-3619 GCA_036563555.1 Roseomonas sp.
TCAGGTGGACGTGGCCTTCGTGCGCGGCTCGGCCGCGGATGAGGACGGCAATGTTTCGATGGAGCACGAGGCCGTCACGCTGGAGATGCTGAGCATCGCGCAGGCAGCGCGGCGCGCGGGTGGGATCGTGGTGGCGCAAGTGAAACGCATCGTGCCGCGTGGTTCCATCCACCCGAAGATGGTGAAGGTGCCCGGCATTCTGGTGGATGCCGTGGTGGTCGATCCGGACCAGTGGCAGACCTTCGAAACACAGGACAGCCCGGCCTATTCCGGACATCTGCGCGTCGCCTTGGAGGATATTCCGCGCCTGCCCCCTGGTTCCCGCCGTATCGTCGCCCGCCGCGGCGCATTGGAGTTGTTCGAAGGCGCGATCTGCAATCTAGGGTCCGGAATCTCGACCGGTATCGCCAATGTTGCGGCTGAAGAAGGCATCCTGCGCCACATCTGCCTGACCAACGAGCAGGGCAATATCGGGGGTGCGCCGGCCGGTGGTAACGACGCGGGTGCCGCGATGAGCCCCGACGCGCAGGTGGACCAGCCCTACCAGTTCGACTTCTATGATGGCGGCGGGCTCGACCTCGCCTTTCTTTCCTTCGCGGAATTCGATGCCGAGGGGAATGTGAACGTCTCCCGCTTCGGCGGCCGCATCGTCGGGCCGGGCGGCTTCATCAACATTAGCCAGGGCGCGGGTTCCGTTGTATTCGGTGGCACGCTCACGGCAGGCGGCTTGTCCAAGGCTGTGCCGCGGGTGGAGCAGGTGACCTTCTCCGGCACCTATGCCCGCAGCCGCGGCCAGCGCGTCACCTATGTGACAGAGCGCGCAGTGTTCCGGCTGGGGGAAGGCGGGCCGGAGGTCATCGAGATCGCACCAGGCGCCGACCTTGAGGCCGATGTGCTCGGCGTTATGGGGTTTCGTCCACGCGTCTCGCCCGCCTTGAAGCGCATGGAGGCTCAACTCTTCGCAGATGGACCGATGGGGCTTGCGTCCCGCCTGCCTGGCCGCCCAGGGCGCCGGGCGCTTGACCGTTTCACCATGGCGCGAGCCGCACAATGACGGACTGCCCGACATACCTTGCGGCGGGCGAGAGCGTAGAGTTCCGCAAATCCATATCGGCGAACGACATCGCCGCCTTTGCCGAGCTCAGTGGCGACCACGACCCGGTGCATGTGGACGCGGAATTCGCCGCACGTACGGCGTTCGGCCGCATCATCGCGCATGGGGCTCTGGTCATGGGACTTCTCTCCACCACCGCTTCCATGATCTCCCGCCGATCCGTCGAGCGTGGCAGCCCCGGCACGCCCGTTTCCGCCGGCTATGACCGCATCCGTTTTACGCGCCCGGTCTTTGCTGGCGACGTCCTGACGGCCCGCTATACGGTCGAAGAAGTGGACGAGATCCATGGACGCACACGTGCGCGGATTGAGGTCGTGAATGGCAGCGGAGAAATTTGTCTCGTCGGCAGCCACATTCTTGCCTGGGTGCGGGCATCTGGTCCATGAGCGCCGTTACAGCACAGTGAACGGTCGCCCGAGGACCGCGGCAAAGTCCTGCCTGCCCTCCACCTGGTTAACGCCGATGGGGGCGCTCTTTGTCCTGGCTAGCCAAAGGTGCGCAGAAGATCCTCGACCTGCGCCGGCGTCAGTTCCCGGACATTATGGCCGCGCAGAAGCAGTGCCAACTTGGCAGACTCCTCCAGTTCTTCTGCCGCGTTGACCGCATCGGTCAGCGACTTGCCGGAAACAACGGGGCCGTGATTAGCCAGCAGCACCGCACGTCCCCCCTTGGCGGCCGCATGGATCTCCTGCTCCATCGCCGCGTCCCCAGGGCGATAATAGCGGACTATTGGTAGGGTCCGTCCGATACGCATGACGAAATAGGGCGTCAGTGGCGGGATCGGGGTGGCATTCTCCGGCTCCGCGAGACAGCTGATGGCGGTCGCATAGGTGGAATGCAGATGCACAACGGCGCCTGCCTCCGGTCGCGCTGTCAGCACCGCACGGTGCATGAAGACCTCCTTCGAAGGCTGGTCTCCGCTTATGTGATTCCAGGCCAGGTCGAGCTTGCTGATACGTTCGGCCTGCAATCGGCCGAGTGAGGAGTTGGTCGGCGTCATAAGATAGCCGTCCGGTAAGCGAACGCTAATGTTGCCAGCGCTGCCGACGGAGTAACCACGTGCGAAGAGACTCGCGCCCAGTTGAACGAGGAGGTGGCGCAGTTCGGTCTCGGTCACGGCGCGGTTCCGTTCGGGAAGAACTCGTCCTTATACTGCTGTACGACAGCGTCGAAGTTGTGGTCGCGGGTGAAACCCAGTGCCAGTGCCCGGCTGACGTCGAAGTCGCCAGGCCAGGAGCAGACGATGTCAATGATGCGCTGCTCCTGTTCATGGCTGATGAGCGCCCGCGGCCCGGTGCCGCCAACTCGTTCCAGGCTGGCGAGCATATCGGCCGCCGTAACGCAGATGCCCGGCAGGTTCAGCGTACGCCAGGCACCGAGCTGCGCGCCATCGACAGCCATGGCGTGCACCAGATTCGAGACCACCACACCAGGCGAGGATAGCCACATCCGGGTTTCCAGCGGAACCGGGCAGTTCGAGGTGACGCCCGCGAGCGGTTCGCGAATGATTCCGCTGGCGAAGGAAGATGCCGCGGAGTTGGGCTTTCCCGGGCGCACCACGATGGTTGGCAAGCGGCAGGCGCGGCCGTCGATAAAGCCCTTTCGGGAATACTCGTTGACCAACAACTCGCCTATTGCCTTCTGCGACCCATACGAGGAGGCGGGTAGGGGGGCCGTGTTCTCAGGTACCACCCCTGGCAAATCGCCACCGAAGACCGCGACGGAGCTGGCGAACACGAAGCGTGGCGTACGGCCGGAGACACGTGCTGCTTCCAGAAGGGCGCGAGTGCCGTCGACATTAACCAGCATGCCGAGGTCAAACTCCTGCTCGGACTGACCACTCAGCACTGCCGCCAGGTGATAGACACCGACCGTATCGCCGCCAATGACGCCACGCGCGACGGCGGGATCCGCAAGATCGCCGACAACCGAGGTGACGCGCGGATCGTCCACCGGGCAGGGAGCGAAATCCACGGAGACGATGCCGCTGAAGGCCGGCACGCCGCCTCTGCTGCCATCTTGCGACAGCAGCGCGCGGATCACGCGGCTGCCGAGGAAGCCGGCGCCGCCGGTTACGATGATCTTCATACCGTCCGGTCCCCCTGGTTTCCTGCGTTTACGGTCAGGTTCAGTGCATCGAAGAAGAAGCGCTCCTGGCCGAAATTGCCGGATTTCAGGGCCAGCGAGAGAGGCTTGCCGACGGCGCGCACCCAGGGCACGCCAGGCGCGATCTGCGGCCCGATGTAGAATCCCGCTATGCCGAGCGACTGGGTGACAATGCCGGAGGTCTCACCGCCGGTGACTATAAACTGATCGAAGCCGGCCGCTTCCAGCCGCTGTGCCAGTGCGCCGAAGACGCGCTCCACAGCTTCGCTGCTCGCGGCTGCACCAAAGCGGGCCTGCATCTCCTTCAACTCCGCCGGCCCGGTCGTGGCGTAGACAAGAGGAGCCAAGCCCTCGGGTGGCTGTGCCTGCACCCATGAAGCCAGTCTTTCCACATAGCCC
>DATCMG010000160.1:0-14656 GCA_036563555.1 Roseomonas sp.
CGGCTATCTCTACCAGATCCCCTCCACCCTGCGGACGCCGCCGCGCTACACGCGCGAGGTCTATGGCGGCGTGAACACCCGCCTGACCGACCAGTGGCGCGCCGGCGTGTTCGGCCGCTACGACATCGAGGACCAGCGGGCCGTGGCGGTGGGCATGAGCGCGGCCTATGAGGACGAGTGCCTTCTCTTCGAAGGGCGCTTCTACCGGTCGCTCGCCGAGAACCCGACCACCCGGACCACCTATCCCGGCGGCACCACCGTGGTCTTCCGGATCGCGCTGAAGACGGTCGGCGACTTCTCGCTGCGGGCGCTCTAGGGGCCGTGTCCACGGGCCCCTGCTCGCGCGCTGAAACGAAACGCGACATCGGCCATCCACGGGATCGCTTCAATCCGCGGCCCGCATGGTCTAGGAACCCGGCCATGCGACGCCTCCTCAGCCTCCGCCCGGCGCTGCCGACCCTTCTCGGCCTCGCCCTGGCCCTGCCCCTCGCGGCATCCCCCCTGGGCGCGCTGGCCCAGCCGGCGACGCGCCAGGCCCCGCCTCGGCCCGCGGCACCCGCCCCGGCCACGACCAACCGCATCGTGGCCGTGGTGAACGGCGACGTGGTGACGGAGAGCGAGGTGCAGTCCCGCGCCCGGCTCTTCGCCCTGAATGTCGGGCTGCAGCCGGGGGGCGACCTGGTGACCCGCATCCGGCCCCAGATCCTGCGCCAGCTCATCGAGGAGCGGCTGCGCCTGCAGGACATCCAGCGCCGCCGCATCCCGGTGGGCGATGACGAGGTAGCGCAGGCAATCGGCGACATCGAGCGCCGCAACGGCCTTCCCCAGGGCGGGCTTCGCGCCCAGCTCCGCGCCGCCGGGGTGGAGCCGCGGGTGCTTTATGACCAGATCCGCGCGCAGATCGGCTGGGCACGCCTGATCCGCGGCATGCTGGGGCCGCAGGCCGAACCTTCCGAGGAGGCGATCCGCGAGGCGGTGGCGGCCCACAGCGCACGGGTCGGCCAACCGGAATACCTGGTGTCCGAGATCTTCGTCCCTGTGGAGGATCCCTCCTCCGCCGCCGAGACGAAGCGCTTCGTGGATGACGTGATCGGCCGGCTGCGCCAGGGCCTGCCCTTTCCGATCGCCGCCACCCAGTTCAGCCAGAGCCAGACGGCCCTGCAGGGCGGCGACCTCGGCTGGGTGAGCACGGGCCAACTGGACCCCGAGGTCGCCTCCGTCGTGCAGCGCATGCCGCCCGGCGCCATCTCCAACGCCATCGAGGTGCCCGGCGGCTACCAGATCGTGGCGCTGCGCCAGAAGCGCGAGACCGGGCGCGAGAACGCGACCATGGTCACGCTGCGCCAGGCTTTCCTGCCCTTCTCCTCGCCGCTGGATCCGCAGAACCCGACGGAGCAGCAGAAGGCGCAGCTTGCCCGTGCCCAGGGCATCCGCGGCGGCTGCGACGCGGTGGAGGCGGCCGCCCGCGCCGCCAATTCCCCCCGCCCCGCCGATCCGGGCGGGGAGGTGCGGCTGGAGACGCTCGCCCCGCCGCCGCTACGGCAGCTCGTGGCAGGGCTGACCCCCGGCCGCCCGAGCCAGCCGATCGTGACCCCCGAGGGCATCCTGGTGATCGCCGTCTGCACGCGCGAGACCAGGAATCTGGCGACCTTCACGCCGGAGCAGGCCAAGCAGCAGATCCTGCGCGATCGGGCCGAGAATCTCTCCCGCCAGCAGACCCGCGACCTGCGGCGCCGCGCGACGATCGAGATGCGTGATTAGGCCGGATCGCCGGAGGCCGAGGCCAGAGGCGTGAATCCGGCCCCCAATCCGCTTCCGAGCCTTTCCGAGACCGTCCACCGGCACGGGCTGGCCGCGCGCAAGTCGCTCGGCCAGCACTTCCTGCTGGACGAGGCGCTGTGCGGCCGCATCGCGCGGTTGGCCGGGGATCTGTCGGGGCGTCATGTGCTTGAGGTGGGGCCGGGGCCGGGCGGGTTGACGCGCGCATTGCT
The DNA here is from genome assembly GCA_036563555.1 of Roseomonas sp. GTDB lineage: Bacteria > Pseudomonadota > Alphaproteobacteria > Acetobacterales > Acetobacteraceae > Roseomonas. Next base: position 1,992 of record DATCMG010000160.1, read on the forward strand.
CGCCGCTGGCGCGGAGCATGTCCATGCGGTGGAGCTGGATTCGCGGGCCGTCGCGGCGCTGGCCGAGCTGGCCGAGGCCTATTCGGGGCGCCTGAGCGTGACCGAGGCCGATGCGCTGAAGGTGGATCCCGAGGCGATGATGCCGGCCCCGCGCCGGATCATCGCCAACCTGCCCTATAATGTCGGCTCGCCGCTGCTGATCGGCTGGCTGGCCCGGGCGGGTGCCTATGAGAGCCTGACGCTGATGTTCCAGCAGGAGGTGGCCGAGCGCATCGTCGCCGCCCCTGGCACGGGGGCCTATGGCCGCCTGGCCGTTGCGGCCCAGTGGCGCTGCGAGGCCCATCTCGTGCTGCGCCTGCCCCCCGGTGCCTTCAGCCCGCCGCCCAAGATCTGGTCCGCCGTGGTGCATCTAGTGCCACATGCGGAACAGCCCGATCCGGCCCTGGCCCGCGCCATGGAGCAGGTGACGGCCGCCGCCTTCGGGCAGCGGCGCAAGATGCTCCGGGGATCGCTGAAATCCGTGGGCGATGCGGAGGCGCTGCTGGCCGCCGCCGGAATCGAGCCGACGCGGCGGGCGGAGACGCTGGCGGTGGCGGAGTTCGAGGCGCTGGCTCGCGCGCTGCTGGCGCGGGGAAAGTAAAAAGGCCGGGGAAGGAATTCCCCCGGAACCCCATCTTTTCTTCGGGTTTGAGGTGCGCCGGTTTTGCTGGTGGTCCAGCAAACATCCCGGATCGAAGTGGCGCCTTAATCCGGGGCGGGATCAGGGGGTGGCTGCGAGCCCGGCAACACGAGGGGTTGGTCGCTGCCCAGCAAGCGGCGGCTCTCCTCGACCAGCTTGCGTGTCTGTTGGACGGTTGCCCTCAGAGACTCCGTCCTTGCGGCAGCCTCCGCGATGAGGTGCTGTGCTGACTGCCGGGTTGCGTCATCGTCGGGCATCACGCTGTTCCCATACTGGGCCTGCGCAAGTCTTGCCGTTCGGTTCCTGGTCGGGCGTTCACATGAGATAGCCTTGCCTGGCGGGTGCCATCCTCGTCGGGCGCGGCCTTCGCCAGCCTTGTGGCAGACGCCGCCTCGAATTGAGGATGGTGCGGGGCCCCTGGTCAGGCGGCTGCGGCGGTCTGCGCCTCGAACCGCGCCGCGAAGGCCTCGCGTTCCGCCGGGGTCATGTGCAGGCCGCGCTTGGTGCGACGCCACAGCACGTCATCCGGCGCGGCGACCCATTCGCGGGCACGCATCCATTCCAGCTCCCGCGCGGTGATGCCGCCGCCGAGATCGCCGCCCATGGCCTCGATGGAGGTGGCGCCGTCGATCACGCGCTCCAACTCGCCGCCATGGGTGCGGATCAGGCGGTCCAGCAGCGGGCGGGGCAGCCAGGGATAGGCGCGCGCCATGCTCTCGGTGAAGGCGCCGCGCGACAACCCGCCCAGGTCGCCGCCGGGAAGGGCCGCGCGGCCGGTCCAGGAGGTACCGGGGCGGCCCAGGGCGCGGCCGATCTGGCCGGCGGCGTCCTCCGCCAGGCGGCGATAGGTGGTGATCTTGCCGCCCAGCACGGTCAGCAGGGGCGCTCCTTCCGTGTCCATGGACAGGGTATAGTCGCGCGTGACGGCGGAGGGGTTGTCGGAGCCATCGTCATGCAGCGGGCGGACGCCGGAATAGGTCCAGGCGATCTGGTCGGGCGTGACGGGGTTGCGGAACTGGCGGGAGACGGCCTTGCAGAGATAGGCGGCCTCCTCCGGCGTGCAGTGCGGCGGACCCTGTGATGCGTCGTGCGGCACGTCGGTCGTGCCGATGAGGGAGAAGCGCTCCTCATAGGGGATGACGAAGACCACGCGGCGGTCATCGTTTTGCAGGATATAGGCCTGCGGACCCTGGTAGAGCGCGGGCACCACGATATGACTGCCGCGCACGAGGCGAACGCGGCCCTTCAACGCGGTGCCGGTGGCGCCCTGCGTGACCGTCACCCAGGGGCCGGCCGCATTGGCGATGGCGCGGGCGCGTACCGTGCTGGTCGCGCCATCGGCATGGCGGAGCGTCACGGTCCAGGCATCGGGGCCACGGGCGGCGGTGACGAAGCTCGTGCGGGTCAGGATGGTCGCGCCGCGATCGGCGGCATCGCGCGCGTTCAGCAGGACGAGACGGCTGTCTTCCACCCAGCAATCGGAATAGGCGAAGCCGCGGGAGAATTCCGGCTGCTTCAGCGGCATGCCCTGCGCAATCTTTGACAAGTCGAGCGCCTCGCTCGCCGGCAGCGACTTCCGGCGCGCGAGATTGTCGTAGAGGAACAGCCCCGCGCGGATCATCCAACGCGGCCGCATCTCCGGCCGGTGCGGCAGGACGAAGCGCATGGGCCAGACGATGTGCGGCGCGATGCCCAGCAACACCTCGCGCTCCGCCAGCGCCTCGCGCACCAGGCGGAACTCGTAGGTTTCGAGATAGCGGATGCCGCCATGGATGAGCTTGGAGGAGGAGGAGGAAGTCGCCTCGGCGATGTCTCCACGCTCCACCAGCATGACAGACAATCCGCGGCCCACGGCATCGCGCGCGATGCCGCTGCCATTCACGCCGCCGCCGATGATAAGGAGATCGACGCTTTCGGGAATATCCATCAGAGAAGCCTTGCCCGCACGCGGGTCACAACGATTTCCGCGACCAGGACAACGGCCAGGATGGCCAGGAGGATGGTCGCGACCTGATCCCACTGGAAGAAGTTGATTGCGTCTTCCAGCACCACGCCGATGCCGCCCGCACCCACCAGACCCAGCACGGCGCTCTCCCGCACATTGATGTCCCAGCGGAAGAGGGCGACGCCCCAGAAGGCCGGGCGGATCTGCGGCCAGACGGCCTTGAGCATCTCCGCGCCCCAGGGGGCGCCCGCGGCGCGCAGCGCCTCGCGCGGGCCGGGATTCATCTCCTCCAGCGCCTCAGCCAGCAGCTTGCCGACGAAGCCGATGGAGCGGAAGGCGATGGCGAAGACGCCCGCCGCCGCGCCGGGGCCGAACACCGCCACGAAGATCAGCGCCCAGACCAGCGAGTTGACGGAGCGCGAGGCCACCAGCCCCACCTGGGCCAACGCGTTCAGCGCGGGGATGCGGCAGATGTTGCGCGCGGCCATCAGCGCCAGCGGGATCGCCATGACGAAGCCGAAGGCGGTGCCGAGGCTCGCGATGTGCAGCGTCTCCACCAGCGCCGCATGGACGGTGGTGGGGTAGTAGGCGAGGTCCGGCGGCCACATCCGCACGAGCAGGTCGGCCATCTGCTCCGGCGCGTCGGCCAGGAATTCCGGGATGATATCGATCGTCCGCACCGCCCAGACGACGGCGGCGACGACGGCCAGGAACATGACCCAACGCGTCAGGCGCTCGGCGGGCGTGTGGCGGATCCATTCGCGCCGCAGCGGCGCCAGCGTGTCTCCCGTCGTCGCGCTCATCGCATGGCGGCCCGGATGCGGCCGGAGACGAGCTCGGCCAGTAGGATGAGGGCGATGATGGCGATCAGGATCGCGGAGACGAAGTCGTAGTCGAAGCGCTTGAAGGCCGCGAAGAGCGTACCGCCGATTCCGCCCGCGCCGACGACGCCGACCAGGGTCGAGTTCCGCAGGTTGCTGTCGAGCTGATAGAGCCCGAAGCCGACGAAGCGCGACGCCACCTGGGGCAGCACGGCATAGAGCAGCACGGCCATGCCCGATGCGCCGGTGGAGCGTACGGCCTCCACCTGCTTCATGGAGATCTCCTCAACCGCCTCGGCGAAGAGCTTCGCGACGAAGCCGATGGAGGCGATGATCAGGGCCGCGATGCCGGCCAGCGCGCCGAAGCCCAGCGCCTTCACGAAGATGATGGCGACGATGACGTAATGCAGGCTGCGGCACACCGCGATGAAGGCCCGCACCGGGCCGGAGACCCACCAGGGCGCGATGTTGCGCGCCGCCATCAGCCCCAGCGGCAGGGAGAGGATGATGCCGCCGACAGTCGCGAGCACCGCGATCTGGATGCTTTCGAGCATGCCTTCGAGCAGCAGTTCCCAGCGCTCGAAATTCGGGGGGAAGAGCCGGGCGATGAAGCGCCCGCCCTCGCCGAGGCCGGTAATGAAGCGGCCGAGGCCGAGATCGAGCTGCGTCGATGCATAGACGAGATAGGCGATGATCAGCAGGCCGAAGATCCGCATCCCCCAATCGGTCGCGAAGGGTGCGCGGCGTTCTGCCGGGGATGGAAGGGTGGTGTCGCTCACAGCCAGTCCTCGCCGCCATAGATCTGGCTGAGATGGCTGTCCTGCAGGTCCTCGGGCTTGCCGTCGAAGACGATGGCGCCGCCGGACATGCCGACGATGCGCTTCGCGTAGCGCTTGGCGAGCCCGACATTATGGATGTTGATGATCACCGGCACGCCCTCGGCGCCCGCCAGCGTCGTCAGCATTTCCAGCACCTCCACCGAGGTGCGGGGATCGAGCGAGGAGGTCGGTTCATCCGCCAGCAGCAGGTCCGGCTTCTGCATCAGGGCGCGGGCGATGCCGACACGCTGCCGCTGGCCGCCGGAAAGGGCGTCGGCGCGTCGCGTCGCGTGCTCGGGCAGGCCCACCGCGTCCAGCAGGGCGAAGGCGCGGGCGATGTCCTGCTCCGGATATTTGCGCAGCCAGGCGCGCCAGAGCGGGACGTAGCCCAGGCGCCCGCAGAGCACGTTCTCCATCACGGAGAGGCGTTCCACGAGGTTGTACTCCTGGAACACCATCCCGATCCGCCGGCGGGCGAGGCGCAGGGCCCGCCCGCTCAGCTTCGCCATATCGACGCTGCCCTCGGCACCCTTCAGCCGGATCTCGCCCTGGGTCGGCTCGACGAGCCGGTTGATGCAGCGGAGCAGCGTGGACTTGCCGGTGCCGGAGGGGCCGATGATGGCCGTAATCCCCTCCGCGCCGATGGACAGGTCCAGGTTCCGCAGCACCGGCTTGCCGGCCACGTACTCCTTGGTGAGCCCGCGGATGTCGAGAGCGGCGCTCACGGCTTGGCCTGCGGCGCGGCGCCGCCCGCGGGGCTCGCCGCCTGGGGCACGTTATGCACGCCGCCGCTCTGGGTCTGGGTGCGGGCCGCGTTGCGGCGGGCCTCGGCCTCCAGCTCCTTCCTGCTCTCCTCGTCGAAGGCGGCGCGGCTATAGGGGGCGTTCACCGCATCCGCGACCGCACGGACCGGCGCCCATTGCTCGGCATAGGTGGCGGGCCAGAAGCGGTCATTGCCGCCGAGGTCGCGCGCCATGGATTCCGGGAAGCGGTATTCCATGAAGCACTGCTTGATCTTCTCCTGCAGCTCCGGCCGCAGGTCATGCGCCAGGGCGAAGGAGGAGGTGGGGAAGGGGTCGCTCTGCCAGATCACGCGGAAGGCATCGCCGCTAACCTGGCCGCGCGCCACCATGCGGGAATAGACGTCGGACGCCACCGGCGCCGCATCGTAGTCGCCCGCGTTCACGCCCATCACGCTGCGGTCATGCCCGCCGGAATAGAGCACGCGGTAATCTTCCTCGGGCTTCAGGCCGAGGCCGGGGAAGAAGGCGCGCGGGGCGAGGTTGCCGGAATTAGAGGTGGCGGAGGTGTGCGCCACGCGCTTGCCCTTCAGGTCCGCGAGCGTGCGGTAGGGGCTGTCGGCGCGCACCAGCATGACCACGCGGTAGCTCTCGAACCCTTCCGGCCCGCCCTTCACGGCGAAGGGTACGGCGCCCGCCAGGTTCACCGCGAAGGCGGTCGGGCCGGTGGAGAAGCCCGCGATATGCAGGCGGCCGGAGCGCATGGCTTCCACCTGTGCCGCATTGCTCGTCACCTGGAAATAGACGGTGCGCTTGCCCGTGCAGCGCGTCAGGTGATCGGTGAAGGGGCGGAACTGGCTGGCGTAGAGGGCCGGATCCTCCACGGGCGTATAGGCGAAGACGAGGGTAGAGGGGTCGCGCTGGCGCGAGGCCTCGGGGGTGTCGGCGACCATGTTGCGGTCATTGTCGCAATAGCCCTCGTCCAGCGTGCCGCGGAAGCAGCCACCCTGGGCGGGGGCCTGGGCAGCGGCGGGCAGGGCGGCCAGGGCCAGCAGCCCTGCCGGGACCGTGGCCAGAAGCAGGTTCCTCATGCGGCGTTCTCCTCCATGTTGTTGGCACGCGCGGCGAGCAGCGCCTGCGCGAATTCCGCGAAGCCCCGCCCGCCCGGGGCACGGGTGACATAGGCGGGGGCGGCCGCGATCCTACCCAGATGCGGCAGCACATTCGCCACCCCGATGGAAAAGGGGATCGCTGCGAAGAGGGGCGCGTCATTCGGGCTGTCGCCGAGGAAGGCGACCTGGTCGATCACCTGATCCAGCGGCATGAGCCGTGCGGCGAAGAGGGCTTCAATTCCAGCCCGCTTGTCCCAGGCGCCGAACCAGGCGTTCACATGGATGGAGGAGACCTTCGCCTGCGCTCCCCCGGCCTCGAACACGGCGGCGATGCGCGCGGCATCCTCCAGGGATAGCGGGCCGGCATCCTCGGCGAAGTCCACGGCGGCGTCGAAGAGGCGGAAGGGCTGGTCGGAGGCGAGAAGCGTGCCGGGCACGGCGGCCATCGCTTCTTCCGCAAGGGCCATGAGGCGGGCGCGGTTGGCGAGGCGCGCGGCCTCATCCTGCGCCTGCCAGCGGAGCATGCGCCGTGCCGTCCGGTCCTCGGCATACCAAAGCGCGCCATTCTCGCCGACCACGGCGGCGACCGGCCATTGGCGGGCAATGGCATCGCACCAGCCGGCCGGACGGCCGGTGACGGGGATCACGGACAGGCCGGCCTCGGCCAGGGACTCCATAGCCGAATAGGCCAGGGCGGGTAGGCGCCCTTCCTCGGTCAGCGTGTCGTCGATATCGGTCAGCACATCGCGCAGCGCGGCCAGCCGCGATGGCGGCGCGGCGCTCAGGGGCTGCGGGGTGGAATCCTGAACCAACTGGGTTCCTCCATTTCATGTGGAGGATGCCACTCTCAGTGTGGAGGGTCAAACATCTTTCGCGACATGCACCACCACCCCCGCCCGCTCCAGCGCGGTGGCGAGGGGCGGGGGCGGAGGGGCGTCGGTCACGAGGTCCGTAAGAGCCGAGAGCTCCGCCACGCGCTCCAGATAGCCGAGGCCGAACTTGCCGGAATCGAGCAGCAGCATGCGGCGCGGCGTCCGGTCCAGCATCGCGCGCTTGACCCAGGCGGCGCGGCTCTCGGCATCGGTCGGGCCTTCTACCGTCAGGCCGGAGGCGCCGATCAGGGCGATGTCGGCGCTGAAGCGGCGGAGGAAGGCGTCGGTCTCGGCGCCGTAGAGGGCGCGCTCGGTGGCGTAGAACTCGCCCGGGGCGACCAGCACCCGCAGCGGCTCGGCCTCCCCCGCGGCGGAGACGACGGGAAGGCTGTTGGTGATGAGGGTCGCCGCCACGCCTCGGCTGGCCAGCGCCTGCGCGAATCGGGCCGTGGTGCTGCCGGCATCGACCATCAGCACCGAGCCGGGCTCGATGAGGGAAGCGGCCAGGATGCCGATCCGCGCGCGCTCGGCCCCAGCCATGGCCTCCCGGGCCCGGAAGCCGGGCTGGATGCCGGCATGGGTGACGGAGGCGCCGCCATAGGTGCGCCGCACCGCGCCCTTGGCCGATAATTCCTCGATGTCCCGCCGCACCGTCTCGCCGGAGACGCCGAATCGCGCGGCCAGGGTGCTGATCCGCACCGTGGGATCCGTGTTCAGCGCCTGGAGGATGGCCGCGTGGCGCGCTTCCTTCCCCGGCGCGCCTTCCTGACGCCTTGCCATGGCGGCAGGGTGAGGGGAGGCCGCCGGACGCGCAACATCCGCCCCCCCGGGGGGCCCCTGGTCCCCCTTGGCCATGCGGCGTGCGGCGTGACAGGCTGGCCGGGCCTTAACCGGAGCTGCCCATGATCCGCCGCCGCCACCTGGTCGCCGCCGGAATCCTTCTTCCGCTGGTCGCGCATGCCCAGGGAACGGGCCAGCCGGCACGCCCCGCCGCACCCCCCATGCCGGCGCCGGGCAGGCGGGACTGGGCCGCCCAGGTGCCGCAGATCCGCCTGGGCGTGCTCGGCGGCGAATCGGAGAGCGACCGGCTCGGCCGCTACGACGCCTATCGCAAGCTGTTCGAGGATACTTTCGGCGTGCCCGCCCGCATGTTCTTCGCCTCGGACTATTCCGGCGTGCAGCAGGCCTTCGCCGCGAAGCAGTTGGAGATCGCGAACATGTCCCCCGCCGCCTATGCCGGCGTGTGGCTGGACACGAATGGCGGCGTGGAGCCGATCCTGGTGACGCAGGAGCCGGATGGCAGCACGAGCTATGTCGCGCTGATGTATGTCCGCGCCGATTCCGGCATCACGAAGCTGGAGGAGATGCGCGGCAAGGCCATGGCCTGGTCCGATCCCAACTCCGCCTCCGGCTATCTCATCCCGCGGGCGGAGCTGCGGGCAGCGGGGATCACGCCCGAGACCTTCTTCGGCCGCACCGGCTTCGCGGGCGGGCATGACCAGGCGCTCGTGGCCGTGCTGCAGAAGCAATACGACGCCGGCGTGTGCTGGTCCTCCGGCCAGGGCGACGAGAGCAAGGGCTATTCCCGCGGCGTGCTGACGGCGGCCGTGGAGAAGAACCTGCTGGACATGAAGGACATCCGGATCATCTGGCGGTCGCGCCCGATCCAGAACGGGCCCATCGTCGTGCGCGCCGACCTGCCGGCCGCCTTCAAGAAGGACATGGTGGATTTCCACCTGGCCCTGCCCTCAGCCCATCCCGAGATCCACAAGGCGGTGGAGCGTGGCAGCGCCATCGGCTGGGTGCCGACGAGGCACGAGGATTACGCCGTGTTCGTGGATATGCGCCGGGCCGAGGCCACCGAGCGCCGACGGCGGAACTAGCCATTCCTCCGCCGAAGGTGACACGCCGGCCCATTCCGCCTGAGCCGGGATGGGCCTAACCCCCCGCCATGCCCGCCCCCCCTCCGCGCCGCCCGCTGATCCTCGCCTCGGTTGTCATCGCCTTCTTCATGATCGCGATTGAGGCGACGATCGTCTCCACGGCCATGCCGCAGATCGCGGCGCAGCTTGGTGACCTGCATCTCTATTCCTGGGTCTTCGCCGCTTTTCTGCTGGCCCAGACCGCGACGACCATGATCTTCGGCAAGCTGGCGGACAGCCATGGCCGCCGGCCGGTCCTGCTGGCGGGGATCGCGGTCTTCCTCGCCGGATCGCTGCTCTGCGGCTTTGCCTGGTCCATGCCCTCGCTCATCGCCTTCCGGCTGATCCAGGGCATCGGGGCAGGGGCGATCCAGCCGGTCGGGCAGACGGTGGTGGGCGATCTCTACCCGATGGAGGAACGCGGCCGGATCCAGGGCTGGCTGGCGAGCGTCTGGGGCATTTCCTCCGTGCTCGGGCCGCTGGTGGGCGGGGTGATCGTGCAGCATGTGGGCTGGGCCTGGATCTTCTGGATGAATCTGCCCATCGGTCTTCTGGCCGCCGTCGGCTTCGCGCTCCACCTGCGCGATCAGGCGCCGCGCACTCAGCGTCCGGTGGACCTGGCCGGCGCCGCGCTGCTGACACTTGCGGTGGCGGCGCTGATGATGGCTGCGACCGAGCCGGGCGGCCGCCTTTTCGTCCCCGCCGCCATCCTCGGCGTGCTCTGCACGACGGCCTTCCTGTGGTGGGAGACGCGGGTGCAGGACCCGATCCTGAACATCGGCCTTTGGATGCGGCGGCCTATCGCCACGGCCAACGCCGCCGTCCTGTTCAGCGGCATGGCGACCATCGGGCTGACCACCTTCCTGCCCATCTATGTCCAGGGCGTGCTCGGCTACTCCGCCCTGGTGGCGGGTTTCACACTGACAGCCATGGTGCTGGGCTGGCCGATCGGCGCGACCATCGCGGCGCGCTCCTTCGGCCGCATCGGGCTGCGGGCCTGCCTGCTGCTGGGCGCGGCGCTGCTGCCTGCGGGCGCGCTGGCCTTCGTGCTGCTCGGGCCCGGCTCCTCCCCCTGGATCGCGGGCGGCGGATCCCTCGTCATGGGGCTGGGGATGGGCTTCCTCAGCGTTTCCGCGATCGTGATGGTGCAGGAGAATGTCGGTTGGGCCGAGCGCGGCGCGGCCACCGCCTCCAACATCTTCTCGCGCAACCTGGGCAGCGCACTGGGGGCGGTGGTGCTGGGCGGGGTGCTGAATCTGGGCCTCGCCTGGCAGCGCGGCACGGCGCAAGGGATCGATTTTGAGGGCATCCGCCGCTTGCTGGAGCATGGCGGCACGGTTGGTGACGCGGCCGTGCGGGCGGCGCTGGGCGGGTCGCTGCACCTCACCTTCTGGGCGATGTTCGGGATGTCCGTCATCACGCTGCTGCTGGCCCTGCTGGTGCCGCGCTTCGTGCCGCGCGCGAAGTCCCAGGCCGCCGCCGCCGAGGCTTCGGCGGCCGATTAGCCCTCCCGCAGCAGCGGCCAGCGCTCGGGAGGTGCCGTTGGAGGAGCCATTGGCGATCACCGCCCGGAGCGAGCGGTTCTGCAGAAACATCACCGCGCGAGGCGCGATATTGGGTAGGCGGGCGGCGGATTCGGTGAGTGTGGAAAAGTCCGCCGCGCCGAATTGATGGGCGCCTGAAGCGACCGGGGTAGTGGCGTTGCCGGAGCCATTCGAGGGGTCGATCTGCACATCGAGCCCCGCCTCGCGCAAATAGCCAAGGGCCTCCGCGTGGTAGAACGGCGTGGTAGCGCCATCTACCCCGGAATTGAGGACGAGCCGGACCCGCACCCGCTCCTGCGCGCGCAGCACGCGCGGGGCAGCGAGTGGGATCGGTGTCAGGGCCGCGAGCATGCGGCGCGAAAGGGGGATGGCATGGCGCGAGACGGTTTCCCGGCGATTGGGGCGGATGGTTCCGCCGATGCGCCTGTCCGCGCGGGTTCCGTGCCGCGTCGTGCGCTTGCGCTGCCGCTGCTGGTGGCCGCGCTGCCCTGGGCTGCGCGCGCGCAGGAGGCGCCTGCCGAGATCCAGGTCGCCGGCCGCCGCCTGTTGCTGAACGGCACCGGCATCCGCCGCTTCCTCGGCTTCGAGGTGCTGCGCGGCTGGCTTTACCTGGAGCGGCGCAACACGGATGCGGCAGCCATCCTCGCTTCCGGCAGCACGAAGCTGCTGCGGCTGCGCTATTCCGTCAGCGTTCCGCGCGGGCGTCTGGTGAGCGGGTGGGAGGAAGGCTTTCGCGACGGATGCGGCTGCGAGATGCCGGCCGACTTCCGCGCCCGCCTGCGCGACCTGCCGGCCGGCCAGGTGGAGGACTGGCTTTTCCTGCCGGACCACGCGGAGATCGCCTATGCCGGGGAGGCGCCGGTGCGCGTCGGCCCGCGGCAGGGGATGATGATGCTGGCCAGCTTCATCGGGCCGGACGCGGCCAGCGCCGGGCTGCGCCGCGGGTTGCTGGGCCAGGGATAGGGTGGGGCAGGGATAGGGCGGCGCGGTCAGCCGCCGAACATCGCCCGCACCGCTGCCGGATCGACCGCGCCCATGGCCGGGGGCTGCCAGCGCGGCGCGTTGTCCTTGTCCACCAGCACGGCGCGCACGCCCTCGGCGAAGTCGGGGTGGCGCGTGACGGCGCGGGTGAGGGCGAGCTCCATCGCAAGGCAGGCCGGCAGGTCCATCGTGGCGCCTCGCCGCAGCAACTCCAGCGTCACGGCCAGGGAAGTGGGCGACGCCCGGTGCAGCGCCTCCATCTGCGCGCGGGCCCAGTCGCCGTCTTCGGCGACCAGCAGGGCCATGATCGAGGCGATGTCGTCAGGGGCGAAGCAACGCTCGACCGCCACGCGCTCCGCCTCGATCCGGCCGGGCGGCACGGCGGCGGCGTGGCGCTCCACCACGGCGGGGTCGCCGGCCAGCAGGGCTTCGCGCAGCGCGGGAAGGCGGTCGCGGGGGACGTGATGAGTGGCGAGTCCGGCCTCCACCGCCTCGGCGCCCTGCAGCCGGGCGCCGGTCAGGGCCAGCCACTTGCCCATGGCGCCGCGCGCCCCTGGCAGGCGCGGCAGAACATGGGAGGTGCCGACATCGGGGAAGAGGGCGATGGCCGTCTCCGGCATGGCCAGCAGCGCGTGCTCGCTCACCACGCGGTGGCTGCCATGAATCGAGACGCCGATGCCGCCGCCCATGCAGACGCCGTCGATCAGGCTGATCCAGGGCTTGGAATATTCGGCGATCATCCGGTTCAGTGCGTATTCGCTGGCGAAGAAGCGCTCGATCGTGGCGGTGTCGCCTTCCAGGGCGGCGGCCCGTATGGCGCGCACATCGCCGCCGGCGCAGAAGGCGCGGCCCCCGGCGCCTTCCAGCACCACGAGGTCGATGGCGGGATCGTCGCGGAAGCGGGCGGCCACCTCGGCCAGCGCGTCGATCATGCCCTGGTCCAGCGCGTTCAGCGCGCGCGGGCGGTTCAGCAGGATGGTGCCCGCCCGCCCCTCGGTCCGCGCCAGCACGCTCGGTTCCGCCGTGTGCATCACCGTTCCGCTCCCCTTGTCTCTCCTTCCGGCTAGCCTCCGGCAGGGCGGCCGGCAAGCCGCTGGCGGTTGACACCACCGCCCCGCGCCGCGATGCGTCGCGGCGGGCGGAGGATATCATGGCGCGGCAACTGGTGAGCTTCGGCACCGAGGGCACGATCTTCAGCCGTGAAGCGGCCCTGCGCCCGGCCTCCGCGCCC
>DATCMG010000660.1:0-5528 GCA_036563555.1 Roseomonas sp.
CATCGGTAATCGTGGCGAAGGGGCCGCGGCGGGAGGTGCCGGCATTGTTCACCAGGATGTCGATTCCGCCGAGGGCCGTTTCAGCGGCACGGAAGGCGTGGTCGCACCCCTCGGCGGTGGCGATATCGGCCTGAATGGGGATGCTGCCCGCAATGCTTCCGGCAGCCTGGGCCAGCGGCGCCTCGGCACGCGCGACGAGGGCCACGCGCCCGCCCGCCTGTGCGAAGGCCCGGGCCATCGCGAGGCCGAGGCCGCGCGATCCGCCGGTGATCAGGGCCCGCCGGCCCGTGAGTGTGAGTTGCATGGCGACCTCCCGCCCCCCAGGGGCCGGGGCAGTTCGGGAGATGCGTCAGGCGCTGTCAATGCGCCCGACCGGAGGGCGCGGCATCACCCCCGCTACGCCCGCAGGCAGCATGATCGGCCTGGGGTGCGAGGGGGAAGATGGGCGACCTACGGGGCTCGAACCCGTGACATCCACGACCACAACGTGGCGCTCTACCGACTGAGCTAAGGCCGCCATATCGCCGGACCGGGAGTTCCGGCCAGCGGCGCGGTTTAAGGTGCCGGCACCCTGTCAGTCAACCACCGGCGTCAGCCGGCCGCGCGGAATGCTCCGCCGGCCATGGCGGCCTTCCAGGCGCCGAGCCTTGCCAGCGCCTCGTCCAGCACCGCATCGGCCTTGCAGAAGGCGAAGCGGGCATAGTGGTTCGGCGCCCCCTCCCCGCCCTCGTCCTGGGCGTAGAAGGCGGAAACGGGGATGGCGGTGACCTTCGCGGCCTCGGTGATGTGGCGGCAGAAGGCGACGTCGTCGCCGGTGAAGCCCAGAGGGCGGAAATCGGCGGTGATGAAATAGGAGCCCTGGGTGGGCAGCACGCCGAAGCCGAGCGCGGTGAGCCCCGAGGCCAGCCTGTCCCGCTTCGCCTGGAGGGAGGCGGAGAGGCCGGCGAAGTAGGAAGCCTCCATCGACAGCCCGACCGCGACGGCCCGCTGCAGGTTCGGAGGCGTGGTGAAGGTCAGGAGCTGGTGCGCCTTGGCCAGATTGGGCGCGAGCGAGCGGTCGGCCGTGATGTAGCCGACCTTCCAGCCCGTCAGGCTGAAGGTCTTGCCGGCGCTGCCGATCCGCATGCAGCGCTCCCGCATTCCCGGCAGGGTCATGAGAGGGATATGCGCCCAGCCGTCGAAGGTCAGGTGCTCATACACCTCGTCGCAGATGGCGTAGGCGCCGTGGCGCTGCACCAGGTCGGCGATGAAGGCGAGTTCCGCGGCGGTGAAGACCTTGCCGGCCGGGTTCATGGGGGAGTTGAGCAGGATGGCCTTGGTGCGCGGGCCGAAGGCGGCGGCCAGCTCGGCGCGGGGCAGCTCCCATTTAGGAGGCGTCAGCCGGACGAGCTTCGGGATGGCGCCCAGCATCCGCACGACGGGCAGGTAGGTGTCGTAGAGCGGCTCGATCAGGACGCATTCGTCGCCGGGGTCCAGCACGGCCATCAGGCAGGCGGTGATCGCCTCGGTGGCGCCGGAGGTAACGATGACCTCGGAGGCCGGGTCGATCTCCAGCCCGTAGAAGCGGCGATTTGCGGCGGCGACCGCTTCCCGCAGCTCAGGCACGCCGGTCAGGGGGGGATACTGGTTCCGGTGATCGAGCAGCGCCTCGGTGGCGGCGCGCAGCACGGGCTCGGGCCCTTCATAATCCGGGAAGCCCTGGCCGAGGTTGATGGCCCCGTGCTGCACGGCCAACGCGGACATCACGGTGAAGACCGTGGTGCCGGTGGCGGAGAGGAGGGCGTTCTGGGGCTTGAGCGGGACGGTCATGATGGGGCGCGGGATGTTCCGGAGGGGGCTGCCCAGGCCGGCGGGAGGCAATCCCGGGCTGGCTGGCCCATGATGGGGTGGCATGACGCCCGGCGCAATCGCGCGGCGGTGGACTGCCTGCCGTTTAGGCAGAATGCCCGGCATCAGGGCAGCCGAGTGGCTGGCTCCTTTAAAATCCGACCGCGCCGTCCTTGCCCGCCCGGCACGGGCCGTGCAACGTCCGCCCCGCCAGCGGCCCGCCTTGCCAGGCCGCTACCAAGACGCGGGAGGAGCAGGGCGCCCCGCGCCCCGCGGGACACGGAGCCGATGAAGAAGATCGAAGCCATCATCAAGCCCTTCAAGCTGGACGAGGTGAAGGACGCGCTGCACGAAATCGGCCTCCAGGGGCTGACCGTGGTCGAGGCCAAGGGCTTCGGGCGCCAGAAGGGCCATACCGAACTCTATCGCGGCGCCGAATATGTCGTGGACTTCCTGCCGAAGGTGAAGATCGAGGTGATCTGCTCCGACGACCTGGCCGAGCGCGCCGTGGAGGCGATCACCGCTGCCGCGCGCACCGGGCGGATCGGCGATGGCAAGATCTTCATCACCGACGTGCTGGACGTGGTGCGGATCCGCACCGGCGAGCGCGGCGAAGAGGCCGTCTAACGGATTTCCTGCCGCGGGCCCGCCAGGAGGAATTCCCGGGGCTTGCGGTGGGCCAGGGCGGGGCTAAACGCCCCGCGATGATCAACGCGTGAGGGGAACAGGACCCAGCGAATGGCGAATGACAAGGAAAGCGTCTCCCGAGTGATGGAGATGATCAAGGAGAACAGCGTCGAGTACGTGGACTTCCGCTTCACGGACCCGAAGGGCAAGTGGCACCACACCGCCCAGCATGTCTCCACCATCGAGGAGGACACCTTCGCCGAGGGCATCATGTTCGACGGCTCTTCGATCGCCGGCTGGAAGGCGATCAACGAGTCCGACATGATCCTGATGCCGGACACGCTGAATGCCTGCATGGACCCGTTCAGCGCCAAGCCGCAGCTGATCGTCTTCTGCGACATCTACGACCCCTCGACCGGCCAGCGCTACAACCGCGACCCGCGCGGCACGGCGAAGAAGGCCGAGGAGTATCTGAAGGCTTCCGGCATCGGTGACACCGCCTTCTTCGGCCCCGAGGCCGAGTTCTTCGTGTTCGACGACGTGAAGTTCGGCACGGGCGGCAATTACGGCATGTACCGGCTCGAGAGCGGCGAGGGCCCGGGCGCGTCCATGAAGGACTTCCCCGAGGGCAATATGGGCCATCGCCCCGGCTTGAAGGGCGGTTACTTCCCGGTCAACCCGGTGGACAGCGAAGTCGATCTGCGCGCCGAGATGCTCTCCACCATGATGGAGATGGGCGTGCTGGGCGAGAAGCACCACCATGAGGTGGCGCAGTCGCAGCACGAGCTCGGCACCAAGTTCGGCCCGATGCTGACCCAGGCCGACCACATGCAGATCTACAAGTACTGCATCCACAACGTGGCGCATTCCTACGGGAAGACCGCGACGTTCATGCCGAAGCCGATCTATGGCGACAACGGCTCGGGCATGCATGTGCACCAGTCCATCTGGAAGGACGGCAAGCCGCTGTTTGCCGGCAACGGCTATGCGGACCTGTCGGACTACGCGCTGTGGTACATCGGCGGCATCATCAAGCACGCCAAGTCCCTCAACGCCTTCACCAACCCGCTGACCAACTCCTACAAGCGGCTGATCCCGGGCTTCGAGGCCCCCGTGCTGCTGGCCTATTCGGCCCGCAACCGCTCCGCCTCCTGCCGCATTCCCTACGCGACGAGCCCGAAGGCGAAGCGCGTCGAGGTGCGCTTCCCGGATCCGGGTGCGAACCCCTACCTCGCCTTCGCCGCGATGCTCATGGCCGGGCTGGACGGGATCAAGAACAAGATCCATCCGGGCGAGGCGATGGACAAGGACCTGTATGATTTGCCGCCGGAGGAGCTGAAGGGCATCCCGACGGTGTGCGGTTCGCTGCGCGAGGCGCTGCAGTCCCTCGAAGCCGACCACGAGTACCTGCTGGCGGGCGACGTGTTCTCGAAGGACCAGATCGAGAGCTACATCGAGCTGAAGTGGCAGGACGTGTACAAGTTCGAGCACACGCCGCACCCCGTCGAGTTCGAGATGTACTACTCGGTCTGAGGGGCCTTTCCCTTCAGGCCGGAATGTCCAGGGCCGCTGGCATTCGATCCGATCCTGTCGGGCGGATGCCGGCGAGCCTCTGGACGCATCAGGCCGGGCTGCCACGAAGCCGAGGCGGCCCGGCCATGGTTCCACTGGCGCGGGACACGGGCGCAAGCACCGGCCAGTGCGCTCAGCGCGACGCCACCCGGAACAGATAGTCGCAGCGTCCGTTATTCGCGCCGTCCAGCGCCAACTCCGGCGCGTCGGGCGGGCCCGCCACGGTGCGGCGCAGAACACTCTCTCGCGTCACCACGAAACCGGGGCTGTTCAGAAGCAGGCGGAACCGGTCCTCTCCCACCGGGTCCAGCACCGTGCCCACCAGTGGGGCGCAGACGGCCTCGGCGCCGCGGGTGAGCTCGGCCGTCAGGGCGCGCGGCACGGGCGCGACCCCGGGCAGGCCGACCAGCAGGACCGCCGGCGGGGTGGTCGGTGCACGTAGCGGAACCTCGGCCATGGGCGCGGGCGGCGGGTCGGGCTGGGAGCAAGCCGCGAGGCCCGCGATCGCCAAGGCAAGGGTGAGCATTCGGCGCATCGGGCTGTTCCTTCTTCGATCCGGTCGGGGAACGCGCGACGGCTCGCCCGGCTTCCACGGGCCTGGACGGCTTTTCATCTGGCTGTCGTCAGGCCCTGCCATGCAGCCTTTTACGGACGGGGGATCGGCGATGCCCGCGGATCACCCGGCCGGCCTGCGTCGCACCGATGCTGCGGTGCTAGCCCTCGGCCGCGAGCATCGCCGCGTCGATCTGCGAGAGGAGCTGCGGGAAATCGACGGGCTTGGGGTGGTAGTCGTCGCAGCCCGCTTCCAGCATGCGGTCCCGGTCCCCGGACATGGCATGGGCTGTCAGCGCGATGATCGGGATGCGGGCCGTCTCCGGGGATTCCCGCAGCTTCCGGGCGGCGGTCCAGCCATCCATGACCGGCAGGTTCATGTCGAGCAGGATGACGTCCGGCCGCTCGGCCTGCGCCACCTCCACCCCCTGCTGGCCGTCATGCGCCAGCACCACGTCGAAGCCCCGGCGGCGAAGGCGGCGGGACAGGAAATCCCACAGCTCCTCATGGTCCTCCACCAGCAGGATCTTCGTCATGGCGATGCACTCTCCGTCTGCGCCTCCAACGGCGGCGGGGGCGGCGGGTTCCCGGGATTCGCGGCGGGGTTGCGCAAGGCGGCTATGCGGCGCAGCTCGGTCAGCAGCGCCTCCGGCGGCTCGTCATCGGCGGGCAGGACGCGGCGCACCTGGCCGCGAAGCGCCTCCAGCTCCGCGGGAGCCACGCCGCCGCCAGTCAGGGCGATCACCTGGATGTTCTTCCAGGCCTCGTGCTGGCGGAGTTGGTGGACGAGGTTGAGCCCGTCGCCCTCGGGGCCTGGCACGGCGACGAGCACGATGCCCAGGGGGGGCGCGGCCGGGCCGGGAGCCCTGAGGCGGGCCAGGGCCGTCTCGGAGTTCTCCGCCTCCTCCACCGACCAGCCCTCGCTTTCCAGGAGGCGGCGCAGCTCGACG
>DATCMG010000173.1:0-1739 GCA_036563555.1 Roseomonas sp.
CGGCGAGGCCTCGGGCACGCGGCTGTCCACCTGGATGGCATCGCCCTCAAGCGAGACCACCCGGTCGATCATCTGGAAATATTCGAGGCGCATCCTTCGCGCCGCCTCAGCCCTGCTTGGCGGCGACCAGCTCGTCGATGCGGGCCGCGAGGTTCTTCATGACGAAGTAGTGCTCGGCCGGCTTGTCGCCCGCATTCACTTCCTGCGTCCACTTCTCCACCGGCACCTTGATGCCGAAGGCCTTGTCGATCGCGAAGACGATGTCGAGGAAGTCGAGGCTGTCGATGCCGAGATCCTCGGTGACATGGCTGTCCGGCTTGATGCTGTCGCGGGCGACTTCGCTGTTCTCGGCGATGATTTTGGCCACCTTGTCGAAGGTGGCGGTGGTCTCGGCAGCCATGGGGCGGCTCCTGCTCAGGCACGCCTGGCGCGGCCGATGGGCCGGGCAAAGGCGAGGTCTTGAATGATCGGCGCGGGTGATGGACCGGAATGGGGGGCGAAGTCCAGGGGCGACCCCGTCCGCTCAGGCGACGATCTCTCCCGTTCGTGATGGGACGGGGCCAGCCAGAAGGGCAAGGCCATGATCCAGCAGCAGGGCGAGCCATGCGGTGAAGACCGCGCCCTGCAGGACATAGGCCGGGTTCGCATTGGCAAGGCCCGTCACGATCGGGGTGCCGAGGCAGCGCGCGCCGGCAACCGCCCCCACCGCCGTCGTGGCCACCGAAAGGGTGACGGCCACCCGTAGCCCCGCGAGCAGGACGGGCCGGGCCAGCGGCAGCTCCACCTGCCCCAGCCTCTGCCAGGGGGAGAGGCCAAGGCCGCGCGCGGCCTCGACGGCCCCAGGGGGGATGGAGTCCAGGCCGGTGACCGTGGCGCGGAGGATCGGAAGGGCCGCGTAGAGAGTGAGGGCGAGGAGCGTGGGGGCAGCCCCGAAGCCGAGAAGCGGCAGGGCAAGCGCGATGGCCGCCACCGGGGGCAGGGACTGGGCCAGGGCGAAGGCCGCATCCACCACCGGGCGCAGTCGCCGCCCGCCGGCGCGGGTTGCCGCGATGCCGGCGGGGATGCCGATCACGGCCGCGATGGCCACCGCGCCCAAGGCCAGGGCGAGATGTGAGCCGAGCAAGGCGAACCAGGATTCCTGCGCATAGGTCGGGCGGGACACCTCCGGGAACAGGGCATGCCAGAGAGGCTCGGCGCGTGGGGCGGCCCAGAGCGCGGCGAGGAAAGCCAGGCTTCCAGCCGCCAGGGGAGCGGCACGCCTCACGGGAGTGTCCTCACGGCAGGGAGCAGGGCGGCGAAGGACAGGTGCCGCGGCGCGGGGCCGTCGAGCACCACGCGATCCGTGCCATGGGCAAGCATCATCAACAGGGCATCGCGCAGCGTCGCGTCGCCGGGCAGGCCGGGGGCGCCGGCGGCGGGACCGGGCAAAGCGAGATCCGCCGCGCGCAGGGCGGCGAGCCGGTGGAAGGCCATGGCCTCGGCCCGCAGCATCCGTCGCAGCGCGGGTGGCGCGCCGGGGCCGAGAAGGTCGGGCGGACGGCCTTCCGCCGCCAGGCGCCCTCCCTCCATGACGGCAATCCGGTCGGCCAGGGCCAAAGCCTCCTCCACGTCATGGGTCACGAGGAGGATGGTCTTGCCGGAACCGGCATGGATCCGGCGAAGCGCCTCCTGCAGCCCGCGGCGGGTGCCGGGGTCGAGGGCGGAAAAGGGCTCGTCCATGAGCAGCACGGGCGGATCGG
>DATCMG010000175.1:0-2592 GCA_036563555.1 Roseomonas sp.
CTGCAGCGCAATGGGCAGCCGTGGGCCATCCCACGGCAGGCCCCGCGCGGAGCATCGGCGGTACCTCGCTCGGCTGCATCCAGGGGGCGGAGATGCTGCCGGCCGAAGGGCCGGGCTGGCAGGCCGTGCGCCTGTCCCGGAACCGGAACTGGGGCCATCCGGTGCTGATCACCGCCCTGCGGGGCCTCGCCGGGCGGGCGCGGCAGGCGGGATATCCGGATCTCTGGATCGGCGATCTCGGCCAGCCGCGCGGCGGCCGGCTCCCCTCAGGCCATGCGAGCCACCAGATTGGGTTGGACGCGGATATCTGGCTGGACCTCTCGCCCAAGCCGCTGGTGCCCGCACGTGCCCGGGAGGGCATCCCGGAGCACTCCCTGGTCCTGCCGGATCAGTCCATGGCCGATCCGCGCCTCTTCACCCCGGCCCATGCGCGGCTGATCCGGATGGCCGCCGAATTGCCGGGCATCGACCGGATCTTCGTCAATCACGGCATCAAGCGCAGCCTCTGCGCCACTCATGCCGGCGAGCCCTGGATGCGCTATGTGCGGCCCTGGCGGGGCCATGACAGCCACATGCACATTCGCCTGCGCTGCCCGCCCGGCAGCCCGGAATGCCGCGACACGCCTCCACCCCCGCCCGGAGATGGTTGCGATGCGGGCCTCGCCTGGTGGCTGAGCCCTGAGGCGCGCAATCCGCCGCGCGGCGGACCGCCTGCCCCGCCACCTCCCATGCCCCAGGCCTGCGCGGGCATCCTCTCCGCGCGCTGACCGGTCTCATCCCCAGGCGTGGAAGGCATCGGTGATCCGGCGCATGCCCTCCGGGGCGGCAAGAATCACATCGAAGCGGATGCCCGCCGCGCCATGCCCGGGATTCCCGGCCAGCCAGGCCTCCGCCGCGGCCATGATCCGCGCCTGCTGCCCGCGGGAGAGGGAGAAGGCAGCCTCCGGCAGGCTGGCCCGCGCCTTTACCTCGACGAAGGCCAGTAGCCCCTCCCGCTCCGCCACCAGATCCAGTTCGCCTAATGGTGTTCGCACGCGGCGGGCAAGCACCGACCAGCCTCGCGCCTCGAGTGCTGCCGCGGCCCTCCCTTCGGCATCGAGACCGCGGCGTTCGGCCGCGCGGCGTGCCGCATCCTTGGTCTGAGGATCCATGCTGGCAGGATAGACCACCATCTGCCGGAGTCGGCCATGCGCCTCATCCTCGCCGTCCTGCTCCTTTTCAGCGCCTTGCCTGCCCTCGCCCAGCCGTCGGCGCAGCGGCACATGGTGGCGGCCGCGCATCCTCTCGCGGCGGAAGCCGGGCTGGAGGCGCTGCGGCGCGGCGGTGGTGCGGTGGATGCGGCCGTGGCCGTGCAGGCCGTGCTGACCCTCGTCGAGCCGCAGTCGAGTGGCATCGGCGGCGGTGCCCTCCTGCTGCACTGGGATGCTTCGGCCGGCAGCACGACGGCCTTCGATGGGCGGGAGGCTGCCCCTGCCGGCGTGCGACCCGACCTTTTCCTGCGCTCCGACGGCACCCCCCTGCCCTTCTACGATGCCGTCCTGTCAGGCCGCAGCGTCGGCGTGCCCGGGACGGTCGCCATGCTGGAGATGGCGCATCGCCGGCATGGCAGGCTGCCCTGGGATTCACTCTGGCAACGGGCGATCGAACTGGCGGAGGAGGGCTTCCCCGTTTCCGTGCGGCTGGCGGAGGCGATTGCCGCTGATTCCGCCCGCCTCGCGCGCCATCCGGCGACGCGGGACTACTTCCTGCGCGGCGGCGACCGGCCGCTCGCACCCCCGGAGCACCTCCGGAATCCGGCCCTGGCCGAGACCTTCCGGCTTATCGCGCAGCAGGGCGCCGCCGCACTGCTCCGTGGCCCCATCGCCTCCGAGATCGCCAATGCCGTGCGTGCCCATGGCGAGGGCGGGCTGATGACGGTGGACGACCTCGCCGCCTATGCCGCCAGGGAGCGCGAGCCGGTCTGCCACCCCTACCGCGCCTTCCGCATCTGCGGCTTCCCGCCTCCCTCATCAGGAGGTGTGGCGGTCGCGCAAATTCTCGGCGTGCTGGAGCATTTCGACATGCCGAGGCTCGACCCGCGAGGGGCGGAAGCGGCGCATCTGATTGCGGAGGCCGGGCGGCTCGCCTTCGCCGACCGGGCGCAATACCTGGCCGATTCGGATTTCGTGCCAGTGCCGCTGCGCGGCCTGCTCGATCCCGCCTATCTGACCTTGCGGGCTCAACTCGTCTCCCCTGGCCGCGCGATCGCGGAGCCCCGGGCCGGAAACCCGCGCTGGCGCGAGACGTGGCGGCAGGCGCCCATGCCGCAGGCCGTAGAGAACGGCACCAGCCATGTCTCCATCGTGGATGCCGGCGGCAACGCCGTCTCCATGACCACCACGATCGAGGACGCCTTCGGTGCCCGGCTGATGGTCGGCGGCTTCATCCTGAACAACGAACTGACCGACTTCTCCTTCCGTCCGGACATCGAGGGCCGTCCCATTGCCAATCGGGTGCAGGGCGGCAAGCGCCCGCGCTCCTCCATGTCGCCCAGCCTCGTCTTTGACGGGGAGGGCAAGCTTTTCGCGGTGGTCGGATCGCCGGGCGGATCGC
>DATCMG010000176.1:0-2134 GCA_036563555.1 Roseomonas sp.
GGCGCCTGTGCCACCTTGCGGCGGGCGACACATAGGGAGATCAGCATGGACATCCGCCGCGTTGCCGAGGAAGAGCGCCTGAGCGGCGCGGTCATCTCGGGGGGCTTCATCTTCCTGGCCGGCCAGGTGGCGGATAACGCCACGCTGGATGCCGAGGGGCAGACCGCCGACATCCTCGCCCAGATCGACACGCTGCTGGAGGATGCGGGCACCGACAAGCGGGCCCTTCTCCAGGTGCAGGTGATCCTGGCCGATATCGCCGATGCCCCAGCGATGAACCGGGCCTGGGATGCCTGGCTGGACCGCTCGGCCAAGCCTGCCCGCATGACCATTCAGGCCGCACTGGTGAACCCGGCCTGGAAGGTAGAGATCACCGGCATCGCCCGCGCGCCGTGATCCCCTTCCAGGCCGACCGGGCCTGGCTGCGCCCCTTCGCCGCCACCATGGGGCTCGGCGCGCTGGTTGCGGCGGGGGTGGGCGATCAGGGGCTCCTGTTCCCGCTGGTGGTCCTGGCATCAGCGGCGCTCGGCTTCGGGGTGCTGTTCCGGCTTTTCCCGCGGGGGCTCGACTTCGCTCTCGGCACCGGGATCGGCTTCGCGACCTATGCGGCGCTGTTCACGGTGGTGGTGCGTTCCGCCTTCCCCGACGCCTCGGAGATGGTGGTGGGGATCGCCTTCCTGCTGCCGGTCATTACCTTCCTGGCCGCCGTCATCCGCCGCCGGGCGCGCCTGCGCCATGTGGTGGAGGGGGGTGAGGCTCCCGACGAGGAGCATCTGCGCCGCATCGGCCGCTTCCTGCTGATGGTCGCCCTGATCGCGGCCTGCAGCCTCGCCCTGCCCGCGAACCGGCTGGGGCCGGCATGGCAGGGTATGGCGATGCTGGGGGGCGCCGCGCTGATCGGCGCTCTCGCGGCCCGTGCGGTGCGGGAATTGGTGCGTCTGCTCGTGGACATGGCCCAGGTCATGGACGCGATCGGCGGGCGGGCGGTGGCCCTGCTGGTGCCGATCGCAACCTATGCGGCGCTGTTCTCCCTCATCACGGTCGTTTTCGCCTGCCTGTTCCGCGTCGCGGATGGGCTGTCGCGGCAGCCGCTCTTTGCCGGGCCCACGGGACCGATCCGGATCGGTTTCCGCGACGCGTTGCACTTCTCCATCGTGACCCTCTCGACCGTCGGCTATGGCGACATCTGGCCGACCGATGACGGTGCCCGGCTGCTCGGCGCGGTGGAGGTGCTGGCGGGACAGATCCTGCTGCTCTTCGGCTTTTACGAGATCACGCGCAGCCGGCTCTCAGGCGGGGATAAGAACGGAGCCGGCGACACCGAATGAGGCAGGGGGGGCCTGGACAGGCGCCCAGGGAGTGCCGCAATTCCGTCCCGGTTCCGCCGCCCGGGAGAGGCAGCCTGCATGGTAGGGCGGACCGCCTGGGGTAGTGCCAATGCGGGGTGAGTGGATGAGTGGCAATTGGCGCGGCAGGCGCGTGCTCGTCACGGGTGGTGCGGGCTTCCTCGGATCGGCGCTGTGCCATGCCCTGGGGGCGGCGGGGGCGGAGGTGACGGCGCTGGACGCGCTGCTGCCGGGCACCGGCGCGCGCCGGGCCAATCTCGCTGGCAGCGGCGCGCGGCTGGTCGAGGACGACCTTCGCGATGCCGACCTGCTTCCCCTGGTGGAGGGGATCGACACCCTGTTCAACATGGCCGGGCAGACCAGCCATGCCGGCAGCCAGGCCGATCCCTTCACCGACCTGGCCATCAACGGCCATGCCCAGCTTCGGCTGATCGCGGCGCTGCGGCAGGGCGCGCCCGGGGCGCGGGTGGTGCACGCCTCCACCCGCCAGCTCTATGGCCGCCCGCAGATGCTGCCGGTGCCGGAGACGCATCCGATCATGCCGCCGGACGCCAATGGGGTCTCCAAATTTGCCGCCGAGCAGTATTGGCTGCTGGAGAACCGCGTGCATGGCCGCCCCGTCGCGGCGCTGCGGCTGACCAATTGCTACGGCCCGCGCATGCGGGTGATGGATGCGCGGCAGACCTTCCTCGGCATCTGGGTGCGCCGGGTGCTGGAGGGGCAGCCCTTCGAGGTCTGGGGGGGCGAGCAGCTCCGCGATTTCTCCTATGTGGATGACGTGGTAGCCG
>DATCMG010000189.1:0-2721 GCA_036563555.1 Roseomonas sp.
CACCCCGCCAGCACAGGACGGCGGTGACGAGGTGGTGCGTCTTTCCCCGCAGCTCCTCCAGATGTTCCCGCGCCGCCGCGATGCTCTCCGGCTTGTCAAACCAGCGGTCCTCCAGCACCAGGATCTGGTCGCAGCCGATCACCAGCGCCTCCGGCCGCCGCGCCGCGACCCGCCTTGCCTTGGCTTCCGCCAGCATCAGCGCCGCATCCGCCGCGGGGAAGCCTTCCGCCCTGGCGCTCTCCTTGATGGCCGCCTCATCCACCGCCGCCGCCAGGGCCTCGAAGCGCAGCCCCGCCGCCTCCAGCACCGCCTTCCGGGCCGCCGAAGCACTGGCCAGCACGATTCCCGGCTCCCCCGCCTGCAAGCTCATCCCGCCCTCTCCACCCGCAGCTCAGCCCGATTGACAAAAACAGAAGGGGGTCCGGGGGGATGCCTCCCCCCGGCCTTTTCGCGTCACCGCGCCGGCGGCCCCTGATTGGCCCCATGCGGCGTCCCCGGTGCCGCCGCTCGCGCGTGCCACGCTTCCATCAACTGCAGCACCGTCGCCGCCGTTTCCTCGATGCTCCGCCGCGTGACATCGATCACCGGCCAGCCGCGCGCCGTGCAGAGCCGGCGTGCCGCCAGGATTTCCGCCTTGACCGCCTCCGGATCGACGTAATCCGTCGCGTCCTGCCGCACGCCGCCATGGCCGATCAGCTTCAGCCTGTGCCGCCGGATTTCCAGAAGCGCGTTCGCCTCGATCGTCAGGCCGATGACGGGGCAGGGGGGTTTGTCCAGCTCCTGCGGAAGGGATGCGCCCGGCACGATCGGCACATTCGCCGCCTTGATTCCCCGGTTCGCGAGATAGAAGCAGGTCGGTGTCTTGCTGCTGCGGGACACCCCGACCAGGCAGGCATCCGCCTCCGAGATCCCGGCCGTGCCCTGCCCGTCATCATGGGCCAGCACGTAATGCATGGCATCGATCCGCCGGAAGTAATCGGCGTCCAGCACATGCTGGGCCGCCCGCTTCTCCCGGGCCGCCTCGCCGATTTCCTGCTGCAGCAGGTCGAGCGTCTGGTCCAGCACGGAAAGGCTGGTCACGCCCAGCCGCCCGCAGAACTCCTCCAGGCTGTGCCGCAGCGATTTGTCGGCCATGGTGAACAGGACGGGCCCTGGCTCCGCCTGGATCCCCTCCAGCACCTGCTCCAGCTGGAAGCGCGACCGCACGAGGAACCATCGGTGCTGGATCACATGCGGTTCCTCAAAGCGCGCGAGCGTTGCCCGTGCCATCGAGTTCAGCGTCTCCCCCGTGCTGTCGGAGACCAGATGGAGGTTGGTGGTGCGGGGCATCATCCGACCCTAACGCAAACCCCCCTGATCTGGGGAGGACGCGACTCCCTTCCGTGAGTCCTGGGGATGAATCCGGCCGCCCCGACTCCCTCCATGAGTCACGGGGAGCGTGAGTCACGACTCACGCCACCCTGGATGGAATCCCCGGCTCCCGTCCTGAGTCATGCGGAGCGAGTCACCGACTCGCCTTCGATGGACGAGTCGCCACACCCTCCAGCCTGTGGAAAACCCTCGGGACGGAAAGCGCCGCTGATTGCGTCCACAGGACTCACAGGCATCTACCTACCCACCTCCTTTCTTAAGAATCCTAATTAGAGTGAAAGAGGCCCGATGGACCGCGTGGATAAGCCCTTCTTGAGAGCCCTGGCCGGGGAAGCCGTCTGGCCGCCGCCGATCTGGCTGATGCGCCAGGCCGGGCGCTACCTGCCGGAATACCGTGCCACCAAGGAGAAGGCCGGCGGCTTCCTCGAGCTCTGCCTGAACCCCGAGCTCTCGGCCGAGGTCACCTTCCAGCCTCTCCGCCGCTTCCCCATGGACGCGGCCATCCTGTTCACCGACCTGCCCATGCTTCCCTGGGCCATGGGACAGCCTCTCCGCTATGGCCAGGGCGGCGCCGACGGGGTCGGCCCTATCCTGGAGCCCGTGCGTGACGCGGCCGCCATCGCTGCCCTTCGCCCGGACCAGGCCGCCACCCGGGCCGCACCCATCATGGAAACCGTCGCCCGGATCCGTGCCGGGCTGGAGACAGACCATCCCGGCACCGCCCTGATCGGCTTCGCCGGCGCCCCCTGGACGGTCGCCTGCTACATGATCGACGGCCGCGGCGGCCACGGCTTCCCCGAGGCCCGCCGCATGGCCGAGGAGAACCCCGCGCTTCTTGAAACCCTTTTCGCCACGCTGCTGGATGCTTCCGAAGCCTATCTCGTTGCCCAGGCCGAGGCCGGCGCCGAGGCCCTGATGCTCTTCGACTCCTGGGCGGGCCTCCTGCCCCCCGAGGGCTTCGAGCGCTGGGTCATTCAGCCCACGGCAGCCCTGACGGCCCGCCTCCGCGCCCGCCTGGGGCCCGGCTACCCCCTGATCGGCTTCCCCCGCC
This sequence comes from Roseomonas sp., assembly GCA_036563555.1. Classification (GTDB taxonomy): domain Bacteria; phylum Pseudomonadota; class Alphaproteobacteria; order Acetobacterales; family Acetobacteraceae; genus Roseomonas. The sequence goes on from DATCMG010000189.1 coordinate 2,423, forward strand.
TGGCCGGCCTCGGCATCCCCGCCTATGCCGCCCGCGCGGGCGTCAACGCGGTCGGCCTTGATGAAACGGTGGACCTTATGGGCGACCTCCCCCGCGATGTCACCCTTCAGGGCAATCTCGACTCTCGAATTCTGGTCGCTGGCAGCGAGGCCCTGAACGCCGCCACGGCCCACATCCTCGGCGCGATGCATGGCCGGCCCTTCGTGTTCAACCTCGGCCATGGAATTACGCCGGATACGCCGATCGAGCATGTCTCGGCGCTCGTCCAGCAGGTGAAGCGCGGGTGATCCTGCCCTGTT
>DATCMG010000192.1:0-2395 GCA_036563555.1 Roseomonas sp.
CGATATGCGCCGAGGGGATATCGTAAAACCGCGTCAGCACCAGCGCATAGGTGAAGAACACCGCATTGTAGCAGAAGGCCTGGCACGCCATCAGGACGATGCCCAGCAGCGCGCGCCTCGGATAGGTGCGGAACAAGGTCCTCGCTACCTCGCCCAATGTCGTGTGGGTGCGCGGATCGATGCGGATCGGCCGCCCCTGCACCGGCGGCAGCGGTCCCTTCTCCTGCGCCACCCAGGCCTCGATGTCGCCCACGATCTTCTCGGCCTCGGCGCGGCGCCCATGCGTCATCAGCCAGCGCGGGCTCTCCGGGATCCATCTCCGCAGGAACAACACAGAGATCGACAGCGCGCCGCCGACGCAGAAGGCCAGGCGCCAGCCCAGCTCCGGATCGATCACCGCCGGATCGAGCAGCACCAGCGATGCCGCTGCCCCGCCCGCCGCCCCGGCCCAGAAGGTGCCGTTCACCGCCAAGTCCGTCGTCCCGCGCCGCCGCGCCGGAATTAGCTCCTGGATAGCGGAGTTCACCGCCGAATACTCACCGCCGATCCCCGCCCCCGTCAGGAAGCGGAAAAACGCGAAGGACCAGAAATCCCAGGAGAACCCCGTGGCGATCGTCGCCACCAGATAGACCAGCACGGTGATCGTGAAGAGCCTCTTCCGCCCCAGCCGGTCCGTCAGCCAGCCGAAGAACAGCGCGCCCGATACCGCGCCCAGCAGATAGGCCGAGGCCGTGAGCCCGACTTCCGTCTCCGTCAGCCGAAGCCGCGGGCTTTCCTTGATCGCCCCGGCCAGCGATCCGACGAGCGTCACCTCCAGCCCGTCCAGCACCCAGGTCACGCCCAGCGCGACCACCACCAGCCAGTGAAACCGGGACCAGGGCAGCCGGTCCAGCCGGTTCGGCACATCGGTGCTGAAGCTTGCCGCCACTCATCCCTCCCGGAGCGATCCCGGGAGCGGAACCCTCCGGCAGCCGGAAGGTTCCAGCGGCTCAGCGGGCCGGATGGGCCTCCTCATGCGCCAGTTCCATCGCCAGCTCCGCGAAGGCCCAATCCAGCCAGGGCAGCAACGCCTCGATATCCGAGGTCTCGACCGTCGCCCCGCCCCAGATCCGCAACCCCGGCGGTGCATCGCGATAGGAGGCGATGTCCAGCGCCACGCCCTCCTCCTCCAGGATCGCCGCCAGCCGCTTCGCCGCCCGCGCCTGCCCGGCCGCATCCATCGCGGCGAACCAAGGGACGGTGATCTTCAGGCAGATGGAGGTGCAGGACCGCGTCGCCTCATCCTCCGCCAGGAAATCCGCCCAGCCGCTGGAGGCGACCCAATCCGCCACCGCCGCCAGATTCGCCTCGGACCGCGCGATCAGCGCATCCAGCCCGCCGATCGATTCCGCCCAGCGCAGGCCATCCAGCGCATCCTCCACGCAGAGCATGGAGGGCGTGTTGATCGTGTCGCCCTTGAAGATGCCCTCGATCAGCCTGCCCCCCTTCGTCAGGCGGAAGATCTTCGGCAGAGGCCGCCCGGCTTCGAAGGATTCCAGCCGCGCCACCGCGCGCGGCGACAGCGCGAGCATCCCATGCCCCCCCTCGCCGCCCAGCACCTTCTGCCAGGACCAGGTCACGATATCGAGCTTCTCCCAGGGCAGCCGCATCGCGAAGGCGGCCGAGGTCGCGTCGCAGATCGCCAGCCCCTCGCGGCCATCGCTGATGAAACCGGCATTCGGCAGCCGCACCCCGCTCGTCGTGCCGTTCCACACGAAGACCACGTCCCGCGCGAGATCCACCGGATCGAGCGCCGGCAGCTTGCCGTAAGGCGCCTCGCGGATTCGCGCATCGCCCAGCTTCAACTGGGTCGCGATATCCGTCGCCCATTCCTTCGAGAAGCTTTCCCAGACCAGCACATCCACGCCGCGCGGCCCGAGCGCCGACCACAGCACCATCTCCACCGCACCCGTATCCGAGGCCGGCACCACGCCCAGCCGCCAATCCCCGGGCATGCCAAGCACGGACTTCGACCGCTCGATCACCTCGGCGATGCGCGCATGCGGCTCCTTCGCCCGATGGCTGCGGCCGAGAAGCGCTCCCTCCAGCGCCGCCAGCGACCAACCCGGCCGCTTCGCGCAAGGGCCGGAGGAAAAGCGCGGATTGGCGGGCCGTTCCTGCGGCCGGGCCGCTTTCAGTTCGGAGGTTGCAGCGGCCATGGAAACACCTCTCGCCGAAGGCCCGCAGCGCCAACAGGGCGGAAGGGACCAAGCGCCACCTGAAGGGGGGCGGCCGCGAGGGCTAACGCCCGCCCGCCATCCCGGTCAAGCGACCCACCGCCCCGCCCCGCGCAACCCGGCCCATCGCGCCTCGTTGCGATCCCGATGCGCCACGACCTCGCCTCCCTCCTGATCGC
>DATCMG010000197.1:0-9883 GCA_036563555.1 Roseomonas sp.
CCGACACGGGTGCTGGCGACATAGTTCAGCAACCCGCGCCAGAAGCCCGAATTTACCAGGGCGCGCGTTTCCGGCAGCGCCTTCAGCACGGCGGGGGAGAGCGGGATGAGGCGCGTGACGGCGTCGCCCTGCACGATTTCCCGCGCGGGCGCGCGCAGTGCTTCGATCTCCGCGCGCAGGCGAGCGAAGGTGGCGGGCGGCAGCACGTCCGGCTTCACGACGATGCCATCGCGCTCGAAGGCCTCGCGGTCTTCGGGTGACAGGGCGGCGGCGAGGCGGGCGCGGCGGGTCTGCGCCATGCGCTGGGCGACGGCCACCCGGCGGGCATGCAGGCCCCAGCGGTTCAGCCGGTCACTGCCCAGGAAAGGGTTGTGGGCGAAGGAGCGCGAGGAGGTGGCGATCGCCGCGAGATGCGCGGGCGTCATCAGCAGGCGCGACAGCCGGCGGAGCCATGTTCCGGTCACGGCGGGTTCCTGGACGTATTGCGATGTCGGGCAGCGGAGTTTGGTGCCTCGCCCGATCCGCCGCAACATCCCCCGCCGGCGTGGTGCAGGCCAGAAGGGCCGCGGCCAGTGCGCCGATTCAAGCAGAAGTGGGTTCCTCGCTTCCACATGGCGGCGTGGGGCCGCCATGGGAATGCGAGCTACGCCCGGGTAGGTGGGCGGGCGTTGGTCGGCTCTGGTCAGCTCGGGGTGATGTTCGCCGCCCGCACCACCTCGCGCCAGCGGGCGATCTCGGCCTCCTGGAAGCGGCGGTAGTCCTCGGGCGTGGTCGGAACCACGTCGAAGCCGATCTGCTCCAGCCGCGGCTTCGTCTCGGGGTGCAGCAACGCTTCGCGCAGGGCGCCGGCCACGCGGTCGCGCAGCGGCATGGCCATGCCGGCCGGGGCCATGAAGGACTGCCAGGAGGTCACGACGAAGTCCTGCAGCCCCGCTTCCTGCGAGGTCGGCACGCCCGGCAGCACGGGGTGCGGGCGCGCGCTGGTGACCATCAGCGCGCGCAGGCGCCCACCGGCGATATGGGCGGCCACCGTGCCGAGATTCTGGAAGGAGAGGTCCACATTCCCCGCGATCAGGTCCGTCGCCGCAGCGGCGCCGCCGCTATAGGGAATATGGGTGATCTGTGTGCCGGTGCGGATCTTGAACAGCTCCGTCGTCATCTGGTCCGAGGAGCCGACGCCGGAGGTGGAATAGGAGGCGCGGCCGTCCCGCTCCTTCAGCCAGGCGATCAGGGAGGGCATGTCGCGCGCCGGGTGCTTCTCGTTCACCACCAGGACGTTCGGCGTGGTGACGGCGAGGACCAGCGGCGTGAAGTCCCGCACCGGGTCGTAGCCGAGATTGGGGCGGAGCGCGGCGTTGATCGCCCAGACCCCGATGGAGCCGACCATCAGCATATGCCCATCCGGCGCGGCGCGCATGGCAACGCGTGCCGCGACCTCGCCATTGGCGCCTGGACGGTTCTCGACCACGACGGGCTGGCCGATCGTTTGCGCCATGCGGTTGGCGGCCGCGCGGGCCACGATGTCGGAGGGACCACCGGCGACGAAGGGCACCAGCACGGTGACGGGGCGCGCGGGCCAGCTATCCGGTGCCTGCGCCCACGCCGTGCGGGCGAGGAGAAGGGCGGGGGCGGCGAGCATGACGCGGCGAATCGCGCCACGGGGCTGGTGGGGCATGAGGTGGTCCTCCCGGTTCTGTCGTTGTGGAAAGGTTGGCACCCGGGCGGGCGCGCGCCAAGCGCCCTTGGCTTGCCGTGCGCGCGGGCCTGCCGTAACCCCCTGGAAACCAGCCGCAGGGACCTTGGATGACGACGGATCTGGAGATCGCGCGGGCCGCCACGCTGCAGCCCATCGCCGAGATCGCGGCGCGCGCCGGCATTCCCCTCGACGCCCTGGAGCCGCATGGCCGCTACAAGGCCAAAATCGGCATGGATTTCGTCCGCGCCCAGGAGGAGCGCCCCGAGGGCGCGCTGGTGCTGGTCACCGGCATCAGCCCGACCGCCGCCGGGGAGGGCAAGACCACCACCACCATCGGCCTGGGCGATGCGCTGAACGCGCTGGGCACCCGGACGATGATCGCGCTGCGCGAACCATCGCTCGGCCCCTGCTTCGGGGTGAAGGGGGGTGCCACGGGCGGCGGGCGGGCGCAGGTGGCGCCGATGGAGGAGATCAACCTCCATTTCACCGGCGATTTCCACGCGATCACATCCGCCAACAACCTGCTGGCGGCGATGATCGACAACCACATCTACTGGGGCAACCCGCTGGACCTCGATGCGCGGCGCATCGTGTGGAACCGCGCCATCGACATGAATGACCGCGCGCTGCGGCTTGCGGCGGTGGGGCTGGGCGGCGTGGCGAACGGCTTCCCTCGCGAGGACGGGTTCGACATCACCGTCGCCTCCGAGGTGATGGCGATCTTCTGCCTCGCTAAAGATCTGGACGACCTGCGCGCGCGGCTCGGGCGCATCATCATTGGCCAGGCGCGCGATGGGCGGGCGGTGACGGCCCATGAGCTGAAGGCCGATGGCGCCATGGCGGTGCTGCTGCGCGATGCGCTGATGCCGAACCTCGTGCAGACGCTGGAGGGCAGCCCGGCCCTGGTGCATGGCGGCCCCTTCGCCAACATCGCCCATGGCTGCAACAGCGTGATCGCGACGCGGCTCGGGCTGCGGATGGCCGATGTGGTGGTGACGGAGGCCGGCTTCGGTGCCGATCTGGGCGCGGAGAAGTTCCTCGACATCAAGTGCCGCATGGCGGGGATCGCGCCCTCGGCCTGCGTGGTTGTTGCGACCGTGCGCGCGCTGAAGATGCATGGCGGGGTGGCGAAGGCTGCCCTCGGCACGGAGGACGTGGCGGCGGTGCGGCAAGGCCTGTCGAATCTCGAACGCCATGTGGAGAACATGGGCAAGTTCGGCCTGCCGGTGGTGGTGGCGCTGAACCGCTTCACCTCCGACACTGATGCGGAGATTGGCGCCGTTCAGGAGGCGATGGCGGCACTGGGGACGCGCGCCATCCTCTGCACGCATTGGGGTGATGGTGCCGCGGGCGCGGCGGAGCTGGCGCGGGCGGTGCAGGAACTGATCGCGGGCGGCACGGCGCGCTTCCAGCCGCTCTACCCCGATGATATGCCGCTGGCCGACAAGATCGGCACCATCGCGCGCGAGGTCTATCATGCCGCTGATGTCGCGCTGCCGCCGGCCCTTGCCACGCGGCTGAAGAGGTTCGAGGAGGCGGGATTCCGCCGCGCCCCGGTCTGCATCGCGAAGACGCAGTACTCCTTCTCGGCAAACCCCGCGCTGCTCGGCGCGCCCACGGGGCATACGCTGCCTGTGCGGGATGTTCGGCTCTCGGCGGGCGCGGGCTTCGTGGTGGCGATCTGCGGCGATGTGATGACCATGCCGGGCCTGCCGCGCCATCCCGCCGCCGAGGCGATCGGACTGGACGCGGAAGGGCGGATCGAGGGGCTGTTCTAGCGTGCTGCACCGCGCCAGAACGCTGCCCGGAAGGCTCGGGGGCGTCGCCGCGCCATTCGGTTAGTCGCCGAACATGTAGTCCTGCACGAACAGGATGTGATCGCGCATCACGCGGCGTGCCTCCGCACGGTCACGCTGGCGCACCGCATCCACCATGGCGTGATGATGCTGCTGCAGGATGGCGCGGCGTTCCGTCGTGTTGCCGCGAGCCTTCAGACGGCCCCAATCCGTCCTTTCCCGCACGCGGGCGAGGGAGCGGGACATGGCAATGACGGCACCGTTATGGGTGCCCAATGCGAAGGCGTCGTGCAGTTCGGCATCCCAATGCTCGAAGGCGGCGAGGTCCGGGGCCTCGTCGGTGCCCCGCAGGCAATCGGCCATGCGGGCGATGTCGGCCTGGGTGGCGCGGGCGACGGCAAGCGAGATCATCTCCGGTTCGAAGATCAGGCGGCACTCCACGACATCGGAGGGGCTGAGCGCCTCGTCACCTGCCGGGGCCGCGCCGGGCGGCGCGGCGCGGAAGGTGCCCCGGCCGACATGGCGGTGGATCAGTCCCTCGGACTCCAGCGCATCCAGCGCGCGACGCACCGTGTTGCGGGCCACGCCGTAACGGGCGCCGAGGTCGCGCTCGGTCGGAAGCCTTTCCCCCACCCGCCAGCGATCGGCGCGCAGGTCGCGCTCCAGCGCGTCGCGCAATGCCGGAGCGCCGAAACGGTCCGGCGCCGGGCCGGTGGCCCGTTCTGTCATGCGTGCCACTCGAAAACCTTGACCAATGCAACCAATGAGAGGACCATATCGGCAGATTGGCTCAATTAGTAGCGAAATTGGTATAGGAACTGGCCAAATGAAGCTCGCGATGGTCAAGCAGGGCGGCAATCCGCGCCTCGTGCGCGTGGATGCATCGGGCAAGCGCTTCTGGCCGGTGGAGACGTTGGCGCCTGGCTTGCCGACCGAGATGGCGGCGTTGATCGCCGCCCTGTCCGCCGGCGCGACGCTGCCCGAGCCCTCGGGCGAGGGCGAGGCGCTTGATGAGGCATCGCTGCTGGCGCCGTTGCCGGTGCCGCCGCGCAACATCTTCTGCGTCGGCAAGAATTATCATGCCCATGCCCGGGAATTCGCCGGCAGCGGCTATGACTCCTCCTCCACCAGCGCGGCGGATGCGGTTCCCAAGGCGCCGATCATCTTCACCAAGCCTTTCACCTCCGTCTCTGGCCCCTGGGACGACATCCCGCTGGTGCCGGGGTTGGATGCCGAGGTGGATTACGAGGCGGAACTAGCCGTGGTGATCGGGCGCGGCGGGCGCTGCATCCCCAAGGCTTCCGCCATGGAGCATGTCTTCGGCTACACCGTGGTGAACGACGTCACGGCGCGCGACCTGCAGGGCAAGCACAAGCAATGGCTGCTCGGGAAGGGCATCGACGGCTTCTGCCCCATGGGGCCCTGGATCGTGACGGCGGATGAGCTGGACGTGGCCACCATGCGCGTGACCTGCATGGTGAATGGCGAGAAGCGGCAGGATGCCACCACCGCCGACCTGATCTTCGACATCCCGACACTGATCGAGACCATCTCCCTCAGCATGGCGTTGTTGCCGGGCGACGTGATCGCCACGGGCACGCCGGAGGGTGTCGGCATCGGCTTCAAGCCGCCGCGCTTCCTCCGGGATGGCGATGTGGTGGAATGCGCGATCGAGGGCATCGGGCGCATCCGCAACACCTTGCGGAAGGTGAATGTTGCGGCGCTGCGCGGCGCCGCCTGACGCGCCAGGCTGGCGGATTGAGGAAGCGGGACAGAGGGGCGGCGCGAGACCGCCCCATTCCCGGTGGGTTCAGGAAAAGCGGGCGGCATGATCGTCCGCGGGAGAAATGTCGTGCTCTTTCGTCGTGACCTGATGGCGGCTTTCGGTGCCGCCGGCCTCGTCCCCGCTGCCGCCCTGGGGCAGGGGAATTGGCCCACGCGGCCGGTCCAGATGATTGTTGCCTTCCCGCCGGGCGGCCAGGCGGATGTCACGGCCCGGCCGACGGCGGCGGCGCTGGAACGGGTGTTCAACCAGCCCGTGCCCGTGGTGAACCGCCCGGGCGCGGGCGGTATCGTCGGCAGCGCGAGCGTCGCCCGCGCGGCGCCGGACGGCTACACGTCGCTGATGGCCCTTTCGTCGCTCGCCATGTTGCCGGAGAGCGAGCGCATCATGGGCCGCACGCCGGCCTATACGGTGGACCAGCTCGCGCCGATCGCGCGCATCACCGCCGATCCCACCGTGTTCCTGGTGCCGGCGAATTCGCCCTGGCGAACGATCGACGAGTTCGTCGCCGATGCGAAGAAGCGGCCCGGCGCGATCACCTTCGGCTCGGCGGGCAATTACTCTACGCTGCATGTGGCGATGGCGATGTTCACGGGATCCGCCGATATCGATCTGCTGCATGTGCCGTTCCAGGGCGGTGGGCCGGCGCTGACGGCGCTGCTTTCCGGCACGCTGGATGCGCTCGCCTCGGGCCCCGGCCCGGCCCTGGCCCATGTGAAGGAAGGGCGGCTGCGCGCGCTGGCGAGCTGGGGGCGCGAGCGCCTTCCGGGCTTCGAGAACGTGCCGACCTTCATCGAGCTCGGGCACCCCGATGTGGAGTTCTACATCTGGAGCGCCGTGTTCCTTCCCGCCGCGACACCGGCGCCGATCCAGGACCGGATGCGCCAGGCCCTGCGCCAGGTCTGTGAGCGCGACGAAGGGCTGAAGCGGGCGCTGGAGGCTGCCGGAAGCCCCATTGCCTACCAGGATGGCGCGGAGTTCGAGCGCTTCTTCCGCGAAGACAGCGCACGGCTCGTCCGGGCCGTGCAGCGGATCGGCAAGGTCGATTAGCGAGCCGGCGGAACGGAGAGGAAAGAAATAATGACGAGCATCATCACGCGTCGGGGGCTTGGGCTGATAGCCGCGGGCGCGCTCGCCGCCCCCGCCCTGGCGCAGGAGCCATGGCCGAACCGGGCAGTGCGGATCATCGTGCCCTTCGGCGCGGGCGGCTCCGCCGACATCGCGGCGCGCAACCTGGCGGAGGCGCTCTCCTCCAGCCTCGGCCAGCCCTTCGTGGTCGAGAACCGGCCCGGGGCGGGGGCGGTGATCGGCACGGACCTCGTCGCGAAATCGGCGCCGGATGGCTACACCATCCTGATGATGTCCAACACGCATACGGCGAACGAGACACTTATCCCGAACCGCCCCTATGTGCTGATGCGGGACCTGGCCGCCGCGGCCGCTGTGAACGTGGCGCATCACGTCCTGGCGGTGCATCCCTCGCTCGGCGTGAACAGCGTGGCGGAGCTGATCGCGAAGGCGAAGGCGGAACCGGGGAAGATCGACTACGCCTCCTCCGGCCCCGGCACGCCCTATCACATCGCGGGGGAGGTGTTCCGCGCCATGGCGGGAATCGAGATCCAGCACATCCCCTTCCGCTCCTCGGGCGAGGCGCGCACCGCGCTTATCTCCGGCACGGTGCCGATGATGTTCGACGCGATCCCGACGATGCAGCCGCATGTGGCGGGTGGCCGCGCCAAGGCGCTGGCGACCACGGGGCCGCGTCGCGATCCGTTGCTGCCGGACCTGCCCACGGTCGCGGAATCCGGGCTGCCGGGCTACGAGGCCTCGATCTGGCTCGGGCTGATGGCGCCGGCGCAGATGCCTCGCCCGATCGTGGAGAAGCTGAACGGCGCGGTGAATGCCTGGCTCTCGCGCCCGCAGACGCGGGAAGCGATGGCGAAGCAGGGGGCGCAGCCCATGCCGATGTCGGTGGCGGAATTCGACGCCTTCCTTCGGAAGGATGTGGAAACGCAGGGTAACTTCATCCGCATGGCACGGATCCAGGTGAACTAGATGGCCGTCGCCTTCACGCTGAACGGCGCCCCCGCCGTGGTGGAGGCGCCGGAGGGCATGACGCTGCTGCAGGCTCTGCGCGGCCCGCTCGGCTTGAGCGGCCCGCGCTTCGGTTGCGGACAGGAAGCCTGCGGCTGCTGCTATGTCACCCTGGATGGGCAGCCGCACCCCTCCTGCGCCCTGCCGGTGGAGGCAGCCACGGGGCGCGCGGTGGGCACGGTGGAGGGGCTGGGCACGCCGGAGGCGCCGCATCCCCTGCAGGCCGCCTTCCTGGCGGAGCAGGCCGGGCAATGCGGATACTGCCTTTCCGGCATCCTGGTCAGCGCGGCGGCGCTGTTGGCGCGGAACCCGGACGCGAATGAGGCGGCCGTGCGCGCGGCGCTCGAGCCGCATCTCTGCCGTTGCGGGGCGCATAATCGCATGATCCGCGCGGTCTTGCGCGCGGCACGGGCCATGCGCGCGGAAGTCCAGACATGAATCTCGCCTTTGGCTTTCCCATGGGGAAGGGCGGCAATGCCCCCGACCTGCCCGGCAGCCTGCGCGCGGAGCCGCGCCTGTCACGCTGGCTTCGCTTCTCGGCCGATGGAAGCGTGACGATCACGCCGGGGAAGGTGGAGATCGGCCAGGGCATCCTCACGGCGCTGGCGCAGATCGCGGCGGATGAGCTGGATGTGGCGCCGCACCGCGTGCGCGTGGCGGCCGCCTCCACCCCCGGAAGCCCGAATGAGGGGGTGACCTCGGGCAGCCTTTCCATCCAGGAAAGCGGCGTTGCCATTCGCCATGCCTGCGCCGAGGCGCGCGCCATCCATCTGGGTCTCGCCGCGCAGCGTGCCGGCGTGGCCGCGGAGCTCCTCCGTGTGGAGGACGGCATTTTCGTCCGGGCGGATGGGGTCGCGATCGGCTCCTACTGGGCGCAGGCCGAGGACGCGCTGCTGGATGTGGAGGCGCGGGGCGATGTGCCGCCCCGGGCGCCGGCCGCGCGGCATGTCACGGGCCGGTCCGTGGCGCGGCTGGACCTGCCGGACAAGGTTTTCGGCGCTCCGCGCTATGTGCACGACCTGCGGATGCCGGGGATGCTGCATGCGCGGATGGTGCGGCCGCCCGCGCGCGTGGCGAGCCTTGCCGAGTTGCGCGATGGTTCTTTGCCCGGCGATGCGGCCGTGCTGCGGGATGGCAATGTGCTGGCCGTCGTCGCCTCCGAGGAATGGGCCGCGGAGGCAGGGGCAGCGCGCGTCGCCGCCCGCGCGCGCTGGAACTTACGGGAATCCCTGCCGGACGAAAACGACCTGCCGGCATGGCTTGAGAGTACGCCGGCGCAGGAAAGCGAGATCGCACGGCGCGACGACCCGGCGCCGGCGGCGCTGCATGAGGTTTCGGCGCGTTTCACGCGGCCCTTCCTTGCCCATGGCTCCATTGGCCCATCCTGCGCCGTGGCGCGGTGGCAGGATGGTGCGCTTGAGGTTTGGACGCATAGCCAGGGCATCTACAACCTGCGTGCCGACCTCGTGACGGTGCTCGGCCTGGAGCCTGAGCAAGTCACGGTCCGCCACGTCGAGGGCGCGGGCTGTTACGGCCATAACGGGGCGGATGATGTGGCCCTGGATGCCGCCCTGGTGGCGCGCGCCCATCCCGGCCGCCCCGTGCGCGTGTTGTGGAGCCGGGCGGAGGAGCTGGCCTGGTCCCCGCATTCCCCCGCTGCCCTCGCCGATATTCAGGCGGCGGTGGATGCCGACGGGATGCTCTGCCGCTGGCGGATGGTGCTGCGCGGCAACGGGCATTCCTCCCGGCCCGGGCGGGCGAAGGATCCGACGCTGCTCTCATCCGCCTATCTCGATCCGCCCTTTACCTATCCGGTGGCGATCGACGCGCCGATGGCGGGGGGAGGGGGCGGCCAGCGGAACGCGGTTCCAGGCTATCGCGTGCCGTTGCTGGACGTTTCCATGCACCGGCTGCTCAGGATGCCGATCCGCAGCTCCGCCCTGCGTGGCCTGGGCGCGCTGCTGAATGTCTGGGCCATCGAGTCCGTCATGGATGAGCTGGCGGAGTGCAGCGGCCAGGATCCGGTCGCCTTTCGCCTTCGCCACCTGGATGATGATCCGCGCGCCGCGGCCGTACTGCGCGAAGCCGCCGCCATGTGCGGCTGGCCGCGTGCTTCCGCCGAAGAGGGCGTCGGGACCGGCATTGCCGTCGCGCGCTACAAGGGCACCGGCGCCTGGTGTGCCGTGGCGGCCGAGGTGGAAGCGGCCGAGGTCGTACGCTGTCGCCGGCTTTGGATCGCCGCCGATCTGGGCGAGGTGATCAACCCGGACGGGGTGATGAACCAGCTTGAGGGTGGGGCCATCCAGGCGACCTCCATCGCCCTGAAGGAGGCGCTGCGCTTCGACCGGCTGAACGTCACCACCGATAGCTGGGAAGCCTATCCGGTGCTGCGCTTCTCCGAGGTGCCGGCGGTGGAGTTGCGGCTGATCGGCCCGCCGGACGCGCCGCCGCTGGGGGCAGGGGAACCCTCACTCGGGCCGACCATCGCCGCCATCGCGGGCGGCATCCACGCCG
>DATCMG010000201.1:0-4667 GCA_036563555.1 Roseomonas sp.
GTGATCGCCATCGTCTCCGCCCGCGTTGCGGAGGGCGCGACAGAGGCCGACTTCAACGGCGGCCGCGCCGCCATCGGCAGCGGCCCTTATCGCTGGGTGCGCTTCACCCCCGGCCAGGACGTGATCCTCGAGCGCAACGCCGACCACTGGCGCGCGCCGGAGCCCTGGCAGCGCGTCAGTTTCCGCTTCATCCCGAACGACAGCGCCCGCGTCGCCGCGCTCCTCGCGGGCGATGTGGACGTGGTCGACCAAGTACCGCCCGCCCTCTACGCGCGCGTGCGCGACAGCGACCGCAGTCAGCTCGTCACCACCACCGGCCTCTTTACCCTCTACATGTATCTCGACCACCACCGTGATCGGGTGGTCTTCGCCACGGGGGCCGACGGTCAGCCGCTGGACCGCAACCCGATCCGTGACCCGCGCGTGCGCGAAGCAATGAACATCGCTATAAACCGCAACGCCTTGGCCGAGCGCGCGATGGAAGGGGGGGCCGAGCCGATCGGCCAATTTGCCGCCCGAGGCTTTCTTGGCCATGAGCCTTCGGTCGGCCTGCCGCCTTTCGACGCCGCCCGCTCCCGTGCCCTGCTGGCTGAAGCCGGGTACCCGCAGGGCTTCAACCTGACTATCCAATGCACCAATGATCGCTTCGCCGGCGATGCGCGCACCTGCCAGGCGGTCGCGCAGATGTTTACTGCGGTCGGCATCCGCACCACGGTGGAGGCGCTGCCTTCCTCGGTGTTCTTTCGCCGCGCCAATGGTGGGCCGGGGATGGATCCCGAATTCACCGCCTTTATGGCGATTTTTGCCTCCTCTACGGGCGTCGGCAGCGAATCAATGACGACCATCCTGCGCACGCGCGATCCCGTCCGCGGTGCCGGCTCACTCAACCGTGGGCGCTATTCCAATCCGATCTTTGATGCTGCATTGGATCGCGTGGACGAGATGTTCGATGAGGCAGAGCGCGAACGGCTCTCCGGCGTCGCCGCACGCATCGCCATCGAGGACAACGCGATCTTGCCGATCTTCGCGCTGCGCGCCTCCTGGGGCGTACGGCGAGGTCTCACGCTCTTGCCGCGCGGAGACGGCTATACCTTCGCGACGGGCATTCGCACCGGGCGCTAATCGCTTTCGGCGGGGTAGCCTGCGTAGTGAGCCAGCGGCAGAAAGGCCGCGCCCATGATGGCGGCTTGTTTGGAGGCACCCTGGACGGTTGCCGACTTCCCCCGTGGGTCCGGAGGGTCCATTAAGGAGCCACCATCGCCACCCGGGTGCGCCAGCCCGAGGGGGGGTCGGCAAGCCATCGCCGTCTCAAGTCGTCCGAAGTGGCGGCTGTGGTCTCAGAGACGGGGCTCGACCCAATCTGCCATCGACGGCGGATGCCCCCGGCTCCCGAACCGGGTCGGCTACGCCATCCCCTGGCTGATCGCGCCATGAGGGGGAAGGAGGCACCCAAGCGATGGATGGTCGCTCTGGCTGCTAGGCACCCTCAGGTCCAGAGAATGTTTGCGCCCAGTTGCTCTCGCTGCTCCAACTTTCCACGAGACAACTTTTCTCTGCCGAGTTCATGACCGAGGTTTCGGCCATGCACGGCAGGCTTTTGCGTGCAGACCTTGATACTTCGAAGCCGGAACGAGCGACGTTTTCTCTCTCCGGAGAGCCATTCGTCTCCGAAGCTCGGGACTTGGGCGATTCAGTCTGCAAGGTTTAGTGCGTTGTAATCGCGAAATCTTTTCCGCGCGCCCCTGCCCGGAGTTGGTGGTGCTGTTCCTGAGGCGATCGACCCCTTCTGCCAATCGCATGCTTCGGGCCCGAGCTTCAGCGGTCCCGCCTGGGCACGTCGGGCGGGCCTAGGTCCGGCCCGCTGCACCCTCCTTCTTCACATTCGTCACGAGGCACCCCCATGGCCAATCTCCCTCCCCTTCCTCCCGCCGGCCGCGCTCCCCAGGGCGGCAAGAACGCCACCGGCAAGGCCAACCCCAAGGATGCCCATGCAGGCGCGGTTCGCAGCGGCGGCAAGCAGGGCGGCGTGAGCAGCGCGACCCAGAGCGCACGCAGAACCGGGGATCGCTGAGCCAAGGCGGCCCAGGCTTGTTCATGGCTCGCCGGATCGCGCATGCTCTGCGGCCCCGAGAACCCTCTGCCCAAGGCCCAGGCGTGCCAGTCATCCACAAGCTCGACGGCCTCATTGCCTGGACCCGGCGTGCAGAATGGCGCGAGGACATGGCCGAAACCCTCATTCGGCATGTCGCCCAGGCCTGTGCGGGTGCCGATCTGGAGGCCGAGGATCTCTGGAACCTCCTCGATAATGCAGACCAGGGGGTGATCTGGGGGGCCGCTTTCGAGGATCTGCTCTCCTCCGATCTGCCGGATGGACGCAACCTGGCCGACGACTACCTCAAGCGCCGCGGCTGGAAGGAGCCCGTCGCGACCCGGGAGTACATCGCAGCGCTCCGGCACTCGGTGATCAGCCTCTATGAGGTCAGCGAAGTGGTCCCAGGCGAGTCCATGCTGCTGCGCGACCTGGTCTGCCCCTCCGAGCCTGTGCGCGTGCTGGAGAAGTCCGGCACCCGCAGCCTGCGCCAGTGGGACAGGGTCGCCACGCGGGTGATCCCGCAGCGGGGCGGCACGGTGATCAGCGGCACCCTGCTCCCATTTGACCAAGAGACGAGTGAGCAGCTGCTTGGCTCGCTGCGCCGCGTCCGGAGTAAGGCCGGAGGCTTGGTGGCGGAGGTCGCAAAGGAAATCGGCCGAACCGTGTCAGCGGAGCGGGCCGGAGCGGCGCTGACCCCGGAGCTGCTGCTCGGTCGCTCTGCCTTTGCCTTCACGAACCTCTGGCTTGCCGCCGCGCTACGGGCTGAGCTCGATGACACCCCGCCTGAGGTGGCGAACAGCGATGGTGACCCGCTGCAATTCGTCACCCTGCATTTCCCGCTGCGCCCCGGCGTGACCCTGGCTGCCGTGCGTGCGGCTCTGGATGGCATCCCGGCCCTGGAGCGAGCTGACGCCAACTTCTGGAATTGGCTCGCCTCCCCCGCCAAGCCGCCGAAGCGTGTCGCCCAAAAGCCGACCGGGGTGCAATTGAGCACGACCATGGAGGGCGGCTCGGTCGTGCTTGGCAATGTCGAGATCTCCGGCCGGAAGGTGATCCTCTCGGTCAACTCCGAGGCGCGGTCCGAGCGTGGCCGCGCGTTGTTGGAGCCCGTCCTGCAGGGGCTGGTTCGACCCCCGCTGGTTGAGCGGCAGGACCTGGAGCAGATGCTGGCGGAGAAGCGCGCCAGCAAGGAGGAACCACCTCCTCTGGACCTGCCGCCCCAGGAGGTGCGGGCCATCCTTCAGCAGCAGCTGGAGGAGCATTATCGGCAGGTTCTCGACCAACCCATTCCGGCGCTGGGCAATGTCTCGCCGCGCCGAGCGGCCCGCACTGCCAAGGGGAGGGAGAAGGTGGTGAACTGGCTCAAGACCCTGGAGAACCACTCGTCCAAGCGCCCCGCCGGCGATCCCATTGGCGAGTACGACTTCGCCTGGATGTGGCAGGAGCTCGGGGTGACCGAGCTGCGAAGGTGAAGGAGCCTTCCGAGGATGTTCAGTCTTCTGGGCGAGCGCTGAGCGCCGGCGCGGCTGTGGTTCCGGGCAAGCGGGTGCCTTCGCCCAGCCGAATAGATCCGTCGGGCTGAGGAACCGCCAGGGGAGCGACCAGGATCTGTACGCTGTTCCCCGTCACTCCCAGGGCACGCGCGACTGGTGGGGTGATGTCGAGGAGCCGGCCCGCACTGGCGGGCCCGCCCGGCCGGATCTGGACCAGCGTCGAGCGTCCGTTCTGCAGGTTCTGCACCCGTGCCGTCGTGCCCTGCGGCAAGATCCCGCTAACCCCGACCGCAGGTACGGAAGCCAGGGCGGGGTCGTCCAGGACGGTGGCCTGGGTCTGACGCGTCTTGCCGGAGCGATCAACCACCGGCCTTGAGGGCGTGCGGGGCACAACCTCGATGATCGCGCCTGCACTTCGCTCTCGTGACGCAGCAGCGACTGGGGCCGCTTGCAGAATGCAAGCAAGCACAATGGCCAGATCTGCCGTCCTGCGAAGTGTCATTCCTCTGCTCCAGGCATCCATGCGTCCCCGCTGGAGCGCGGCCCTCGATGCAGTTCGTTGGACAAGCAGCACGTGATCGGCTTATCCGATGGAGGATGCAGCTGAAGCTCACGGGAGGACGACTGGTCTTGCGCTGGATCCGCCGAGCGTGAAAGCTCAAGAGCGTGGTTAAGCTCTTCGTCGCCGTCACTGACCGCTCGTGGTTCGACTGCTTGTCGGCAGCGGTACCGGACGAGGTGAACTTCTGGCAGCCAAGTGGCCAGATCTTCTTCCGGGCGCTCGCCCCGGGGGAGCTCTTTCTCTTCAAGCTGCACTCGCCGAACAACTTCATCGTTGGCGGCGGGGTGTTCAGTCATGCCTCCAACGTGCCTCTCTCTATCGCTTGGGATGCCTTTGGTACCGGGAACGGAGTGGCCTCACTTGCGGAGATGCGCCAGCGCATCGCTCGCTATCGCCGGGACGCCGCGCTGCTGGACGAACGGCAGGACCCCACGATTGGATGCCGTATCCTCACGAGCCCCTTTTTCTGGCCCGAGAGTGCTTGGCTGCCAGTGCCAGCCAGCTTTGCGCGCAATATCGT
>DATCMG010000216.1:0-6878 GCA_036563555.1 Roseomonas sp.
GGAATCCTGCGGGAGCATTACGGGGTCGACACGCGCGGGATCGCCTGGCGCACCGGGGGGATGGAGGAGGCGGGTGGCAGCGAGCGCGTGGCGCTGAAGCTGCCACCGGAGCTGGACGTGCGGCCGATCGGGCCCTCGGAGACCCTGAACGGGCTGCTGGCCTCGGGCGAGATCGATGCCGTCGTCGGACCACGCCCGCCCTCCTGCTTCGTGGCCCGCTCCGCGCCGGTGGACCGGCTCTATCCCGATTACCGCGCGGAGGAGGAGGCGTATTTCCGCGCCACGAACTTCTTCCCGATCATGCATTGCGTGGCCCTGCGGAAAGAGCTGGCGGCGGCGCATCCCTGGCTGCCGCTGGAACTGTTCCGCGCCTTCGCGAAAGCCCGTGCCATGGCGGTGGCCGATCTGTCGCTGGTGAATGTGCTGCGCGCCTCCCTGCCCTGGATCGCCGCGGAGGCGGAGGCGCAGACGAAGATCATGGGTGGCGATCCCTGGCCCTATGGCTTCCGCCGCAATCGCGAGGAGGTGGCAGCGATGATCCGCTTTGCTCTCGCTGATGGCCTTGCCGCGCGGGAGATCGCGCCGGAGGACCTGTTCCACCCGAGCGTGCTGGACGCCGCGCCGTAGCGCGGGGCGGCCGGGCTGGGCGGTGTGGAACCGCTCCGCCGCGCGGCCGAGGCTGCGCGGGCCTGGCGCCCGGTAGAAGCCCTTCAGGCCGCCGCTTCGGATCGCGCACTCCTGGGCGGGCTCGTCCTGCCGGCCTGACTAGCCTCGTGCTGGCCGCGATGGTGGTCCGAGGGGGTGGCGGCTTCTGGCGATTGCGGATTGCTCACCGGAAGTTGCATGGGTAGGTTTCACCCTTGTCCGGCGGCGCATGCCCAGTGGAGAAGCGAATTATGGTTCAGGTCCTGGACTGCACCTTCCGTGATGGCGGGTACTACACATCCTGGGACTTCGACCCCCGGCTGGTCGACACCTACATGGAGAGCGTGGCGCGCCTGCCGATCGACCATGTCGAGGTCGGTTATGTGAATGATCGCCTGTCCGGCTATTTTGGTGAGTATTTCTTCCTGACGGCCGACAAGCTGCGCGCCCTGCGCGCGCGCCTGCGCCCGGACCAGAAGATGCTCGTGATGATCGACGCCAAGGCGGTGGAGCCGGAGCGTGTGCCGGCGCTGTTCGGCCCGTTGGTGGGCATCCTTGATATGGTGCGGATCGCCTGCTCGCCGGCGCAGCTGCCGCATGGCCTGGCACTGGCGCGGGAACTCAAGAAGCTTGGCCTGCAGGTCGGCTTCAACGTGATGTACCTGTCCACCTTCAAGGACAACCTCGACCATATCCGCCTGGCCATCGAGAGCCAGGATGCCTATGACGCCCTCTCGCTCGTGGACTCCTATGGCGGCGTGACGCCCACCGACGTGTCCCGCCTGTTCCGTGAGCTGCGGGAGCGGATGCCGGGCTTCACGATCGGCTTCCACGGCCACGACAACATGTGCCTCGCCTTCGCGAATACCCTGGCCGCCATCGAGGCGGGCGCGGATGTGGTGGACGGCACCTTCACTGGCATGGGGCGCGGCGCGGGCAACGCGAAGACCGAGACCATCCTCATCCAGCTCGCCCGGGAAGGCCTGAACGTCCCGCTGGACCACCAGGCGCTTTCCTCCGTGGTCGCACCCTTCGAGGCGATGCAGCGCGAGCAGGGCTGGGGCACGAACCTGCCCTACATGATCTCCGGGGCGAACAACCTGCCTCAGAAGGACGTCATGGATTGGCTGGCGAAGAACCGCTACTCCGTGCTGTCCATCGTCCAGGCCCTGCAGCGCCAGGGCGGGCAGGAGGTGGACGGGACGGTCTATCCGGACGTCTCCACCCTCGGCATCGCGTCGGGCGACGTGCTGCTGGTCGGCGGTGGCCCCTCCGTGAACCGCCATGCGGAGGCGATTGCGCGGCTGGTGGCGCAGCATGATCCGGTGGTGGTCTTCTCCTCCTCGCGGCACATCGATATCGGCGGGCGGATCGGCGGGCGGCAAATCCTTTGCCTTCCCGGGCACGATGCCTTCCGCGTGCCGGCCGAGGCGCTGGCCCGGGTGGCGGCGGCGGTGGTGCCCGCCCCGCCCCGCGTGCCGGGCTGCCTGCCGGAGGGGCTGAAGATCCCCGTGGTGCAGGCCAATCCCTTCGAGACCGATGAGGGGCATCTCGGCCCGGTCTCCGACAACAGCCCGCTCGCCCTTGCCCTCGGCACCGCGCTCGGCCTGGGCGCCCGCCGCTGCTTCCTGGTGGGCTTCGATGGCTATGACATGGCCTCCACCGCCGAGCAGGAACTGTCCCGCGAGGTGCAGGCCGTGCTCGACTCCTTCGCCGCCCATCCCGGCGGCGCGGAGTTGTCCAGCCTGACGCCCACCCGCTACCGCGTGAAGCAGGGCTCGATCCACGGGCTGATCGCCGAAGTCGCCTGACGCCCGACCCGCGCGAGACCTCCGTCATGTCCCGAAGGAAGGTGGCCGCCGTCGTGTTCGACTGCGACGGCGTCCTCCTCGTCTCCAACACGCTTAAGGTTGCGGTGTTCCGGGAGGCGCTGGCCGAGAAGGGGTTCCACCCCGACGACATCGCCCGTTTCTCCCGTTACCAGACTGCCAATTTCGGCACCTCCCGCTACCGCCTTTTCGAGCATTTCCTCGGCTGGACGGATCTGAAGATCCGGCCGGAGGCGGATCGCGACGCGCTGGTCGCCGGCTATGCGCGGCTGCTGCGCGGGCGCTACACCCGCTGCGCCACGACGCCCGGGATGCAGGAGGTTCTGGACGGCCTCGCCGCCCGAGGCCTGCCGCTTTTCGTCGTGTCCGGCTCGGACGGGGCGGAGCTGCGCGAGGTCTTCGCCGAGCGCGGGCTGGCCGGGCGCTTCCGCGCCATCCATGGCTCGCCCGCCACCAAGACCGAAAACCTCCATCTGGTGGCCGAGGAGCTGGGCCGCGACACGCCGCTCGACGATGTCTGGTTCATCGGCGATGCCGAAGCCGACTTCAGGGCGGCGGAAGCCGTCGGCGCCCGCTTCGCCTATGCCGACCACTTCTCCACGGCCAAGCCCCGGATGCGGGCCCTGGCCGCCGAGCACGACTTTCCCCTCATCCGCGACCTGCGCGGCCTGCCGGCCCTTCTCGACGCCTGAACGCCTGGAACCCCATGCCCGTCACCGCCTTCCTTCCCTGCCGCGCCGGCAGCCAACGCGTGCCGCAGAAGAACACGCGCCCCTTCGCCGACCGCCCGGACGGGCTGCTTGGCATCAAGCTCGAGCAACTCCTCTCCTGTCAGGCGCTGGACGCCGTGCTGCTCTCGACCAACGACCCGGAGGTGGAGGCGATCGCGGCACCGCATGTGGCGCGATCGGGCGGCAAGCTGCGGATCGACCGGCGGCCCGACCATCTCTGCTCCTCCAGCACCAGCACCGACGAGGTGATCGCCTACCTGCCCTCCGTCATCCCGGAGGGGGATGTGGTGTGGACGCATGTCACCAGTCCCTTCTTCGGCGCGGCCGACTACTCCGCGGCGATCGCGACTTACCGTGCCGCGCGCGCCGCGGGCACGCATGACAGCCTGATGGGCGTGACGGAGCTGCGGACCTTCATCTGGGATGCCAAGACCTCGGTGAACTACGACCGCGGCCTGGAGAGGTGGCCGCGCACCCAGACGCTCACCCCCCTGTATGAAGTGAACAGCGCAATTTTCATCGCCAATGCCGACACCTACCGCAGCCGCGGGGACCGGATCGGCGAGACGCCGCTGCTCTACGCCATCCCGAAGGACAAGACCGTGGACGTCGACTGGGAAGAGGACTTCGTCATCGCCGCCGAACTGTGGCGCCTCCGCAGCGTAAAGGGGTAGCACCATGGCCTATGTCTTCGTCTGCACGCCGACTTCCGGCACGGCATCGATGCTGCGGATCCTGCAGGTCATCGGCGGGCCGGCGCTCCGCCTGAAGGCGGCGAACGGGCCGGCCTCACTGGAAAAGAGCGAGGGGGTCACCTTCCTCGACGCCAAGGCGCCGAACCTCCTCTACTGGTTCCGCGGGCCGCGGCACTGGGATTCGTCTCTCGATGTCTCGTCCTTCCGCATGATCGCGCATTTTCGCGATCCGCGTGACCTGGCCTGCAACCAGTACTGGTGGGCCCTGCAGCACCCCAACACCCATGATGCCCCCGAAGTGGCCGAGGAGAAGCGCCGCAAAGTCGAGGAGAGGGGGATCGATCACTACGTCCGCGGCCGCAACAACACCGCAAGCTACCAGATGTTGCGCGACCTGTCGGATGGGCCCCAGGGCGATGCCGTTACCTGGACATCGTATAACCAACTCTGCTGCGCGTTCGACTATATGGTCGACAACCTCTGCCGCACCTTCAACCGCGCGCCCTCCAGCGTGGCGGAGGCACTGCGGATCGAGCGTCCGGAGAGTCTCTTCGCCAATCCAGATTGGGTGAAGGTGGGTGGAACCTGGAAGGGGTCGGATGTAATGCCGGGGCGCTTCCGGCGGGACCTAACGCCCGAGACGGTCGAGGTGATCACGAAGAAGCACGCGGCGGAGCTCGCCTTCTGCCGGCGGCGCGACGCACCATTTATGGGGCATCATTATATCTAAGATCCGGGCCAACTCAGCCTTTTTTGGCTTTGGATGTCCTCTCCAATTAATGCATGCAAAACTCGTTGGACTCGGTTGTGGCTGTCGGCGAAGCCGGCCTCTCGGGTAGTAGAACTTTTCTTGGGTCTGGATCAGATCTGTATCCATGTTGGTCCAAGCAGTGCATCAGCTGCATCTAAGAAGAGCCATGCTCATCTGGTGAACAAGTTCAAACATCGAATCCGAGCATTCGGATGCGACGACGCCCACACCTTCACAAGCATCGAGCGTATGCTGCACACTTCCGATCTTGGCTTGCCTGAGGCTTTTCCGCAGGCCCGGATTGCTATGTTGGGCGTCGAAAAACTTGGAAGTGAGCTTCGCTTCACTGGGTTCATCGGGTCTGGCGAATAGCGTCATCCCCGATGCTGCCGATGACGAGCAGGCTATCCGCGATGCAGCTGCCGAGGTCCGCCGGCGCGCCGGCCGCCTGAAGCGCCCGGGAACCGTCGCCTATTAGATATTCACTCCGTCCGGCACGGAAACAAGCGAGGATGCGGTCGCGATCTGCGCCAGCAGGGCGGTGACCCGATGCGCCAAAAGACCACGCCGGCCTGCTTCTTCTGCCGCCTCCCGCGCCTCTAAGAGGCGCCCCAGGGCGAGTAAGGCGCGGGCTCTTGCGGCCTCCGGGTGCGGATCCGAGGGCGCCAGTTCCGCAGCTTTTTGTAGCGCTGCCTCTGCTTCGAGAGAACGGCCGGCGTTCAGAAGTTCAATGCCATATGCGAGGTGATACTTCGGCGAACTAGGCAGCAGACTCGTCGCTCGCCTAAACGCATCGCATGCTTCCGCCCTACGCCCGTCCCATGCCAGTACACGCCCCAGCTGATACTGAACGGAGTGATTGTCTGGGGCGAGAGCGGCCGCATGCCCGGCAGCTGACCGAGCAATAGCAGGATGACGACGGAACAGGCTTACGCTTGCATTTGACCAGTAGGATGCCACGTGCCGACGGCGTGCGCGGATCTGCCGCCTGGCTTCTGCGGCATCGAATTCCCCGGTGATCATGCCGAAGATGAGGTGCCCCAGGAGTCCTGAGTCCCGGAGATAGGTTCCGGCAGGGTGGTCGCCGAAAGGCGTAAGGAGAGGGCAGGGTGCGTCGGAAAGCGCGAGTAAGTGCTCAGCGTGACTGCGGTCGGCAGTGCGGGGGTCATAGATAAGGTTGAGCGTCGCCTCGCGCCGCAAACGCCTCGCCATGTCGTCGTGCAGGAAGGTGATCCGTGCAGCATCGGTTGCCCAGCGCCGTTCATGGGGTACTTGTGCGCGGTCGATTGAAAATTGCGGAGAGATGGCAATGATCGCTGCCGCATTGAGCTGGCCGCTGAACAGCGCTGCTCCATAACCTCCCATGGAAGAGCCATAGGTGACGACGCGGCGGAAGCGAGCGGTCACATCAGCGACTGCGTTCATGGCCGCCTCGGCCTCAGGCACCTGAAACCAATGATTCCATGCCGCTTTGACAAGAAGTGAGGATATGCCGCGCTGCTTCAGGTAATCCTGCCCGAATCCCTTTCGGTGCAATCCCTGTCGCTCGGTGCGCGCTGGAAAAGTCACCACGACCGTGCCAGTGTCCCCGGGGATCGTGGCGTCGGAAACACTGATAACTGATGAATCGTAAATCATATTCCCCACGGAAAGC
This sequence comes from Roseomonas sp., assembly GCA_036563555.1. Taxonomy (GTDB): domain Bacteria; phylum Pseudomonadota; class Alphaproteobacteria; order Acetobacterales; family Acetobacteraceae; genus Roseomonas. Next base: position 6,306 of record DATCMG010000216.1, read on the forward strand.
TATGTAAGCGAGCGCTCGGAAAACCTCAATCTGCTATTGCGTGTTTTTGATGGCCTGTCCTGCCGCAGCGCGCTAAATGCTGTGACGAATGGCTGATTAAGGCCGTCCCCGCCGCCCGCCAACTTCAAAGCTGGTTCGCTGGTTGTGCCCCGCCGCCCTTACACTTTCTGACTGTGCTGCGGCCGAAGCGCTCGCTAACAGGAAGCCTTGGAATCCGGCAAGGAGCAGGCACATGGCTGCACAGGCCGACATCGCGCTGAGGGCCGTCAACCGCTTCGGCCTGGGCGCCGGGCCGGGCGAGCTGGCGGAGGTGGCGCGGGATCCTCGTGGTTGGGCCGCCGCGGCGCTCGCCCGCCCGGCGGAGCCGCTCCCCGAGGTGCAGGCGCCGGATTCGGCTGCAGGGCTGGGCCTCTTCATGGCCCGGCGAGAGGCCATTCAGCAGGCGCGCAGCCAGTCGGCTCAAGGCCAGGCTGCCCAGCGCGATGGCATGATGGCGGTACCGCCGGCCCGCCCGGACTTCGTCCGCACGGCCGGCGTGCTCGACCAGGCCCTCCATGCCCGGATCGAACTCGC
>DATCMG010000219.1:0-5425 GCA_036563555.1 Roseomonas sp.
GCGAGTGTATTTCTGCAGGCGGCCCGTGTCTCAGACTTCGCCCGGAAATACGCTGGATTCCTGCAAGTGGTTGAACCCGCAGGCTGACCAAGGGTCAGGGGGCTAATTGAAACCGGCGCTCTTTGCCTCGACGAAAATGTCCCTGTTATCGCCGGCGAGCACCTTGCGCTCCTCCAGCCGGCCGGCCGCGATGCCGCCGATATCGGCGTCCTGCTCCTGAACCTCGGCTTCGGCCATGTCAAAATCCCCCTACCCGCCCCTGAAGGCGAAGGGGCGGGTCTTAGCCGCCCGCCCGGCCCGCCTCAATGGGGTCGCCTCACGCGCGGCGGGCCGGCCGGCCAACACGGCGCGTGACGCCGGGCGCCAACCCTGGAATCATGGAGCGCCCGCAAACGGAGCGTGTGATGCAAACCCTCGCGGTGATCGTCGCCGGACTGGTGCTGCTGGGCCTGTTCCTGGTCGGCGCCCATCTGGCAGGCCACGCGCTTCCGGCGGCGATGCGCCTCTTCGTCCCCATCTGGTTCCTGGCCACGGTGGCGAACCTCTGGGTCGGTGTCACCGAAGCGGGCTACACGGCGGTTGAGGAGCTGCCAATCCTGCTGCTCGTCTTCGGCGTGCCGGCGGGCGCCGCCCTGATCGCCTCGCGCCTTGCGAGGGGCCGATCCGCGCCCTAGCGCACCGGGCCGTCCGCGCCACGATGGAGCAGATGGGTCATTGCCGCCGTGCCAAGCACCGGCACCAGCAGGTTGGCAAAGGGCAGCAGCGCCAGCGCGGCCAGCACCGCCCCTACCGCCAGAACCGAGAATTCCCGCCGCTTCCGCAGCACCCGCGCCTCGGCCACCGGCATGCGCCGCTGCGCCACCCCCTCGAACAGCCCGTGCCCGAGCGATATTGCCGCCACCAGCCAGAGCAGCAGGCCGCCCAGCAGCGGCAGCAACAGCGCCACCGGCAGCAGCACGAGGTTGAGCGCCAGCACTTTCAGCGCGAGCGTCACGTTGAACACGCCCTGCGCCGCCAGCGACGCCCCGCGCGCCTCCGGCAGCCCGGGATAGTGCCGCCGCTCCACCGCCGCCGCCGTCTCGTCCAGGAACAACCCGGCGATCGCCAGCGCAAAGGGCACGAAAAGCCAGAAGGCCGCGAAAACCCCCGCCACGCCGCCGAGCACGCCAGCCGCCGTAGCCAGCCAGCCAGACCCGCCCGCGAGGGACATCACCGCCCAATCCGCCAGCGCGATCAGTGCGCCCAAGGCCAGCACGGCCCCCAGCACCCCCTTCAGCAGCGGCCCGCGGAAGCCGCGGTCAAAAATCTGGTCAAAGGGCATGACCAGGCTGGCGATCACCGCCGACACGCGCCTTCAGTGCCCCGGATTGGCGGCGGCGAAACCCGCCTTCTGCTCGGCGCTCGCCTCGCGCTGGTGCTTCGCCTGCCATTCCTTATAGGGCATGCCATAGACGATCTCGCGCGCCTCCGGGTCCGGCAGCGCGATGCCCTGCGCCTCGGCGGCCTCGCGATACCAGCGGGACAGGCAGTTCCGGCAGAAGCCCGCCAGGTTCATCATGTCGATGTTCTGCACATCGCTGCGCTCGCGCAGATGCTGCACCAGCCGGCGGAAGGCCGCTGCCTCCAGTTCCGTGCGCGTCTTGTCGTCGATCTCGGTCATGGGCTCTCCCCTTTCAGCAGAGATGGGAATGCGGCGTGCGGCGCGCCATCCCCGCGACACGGCCGAGGCTGGGGCTCAGCCCTGGCCCTCGCCCCCGACCCGCACCAGCCCCTCGGCCCGGGTGCCGGGAAAGGCCGGCAGCCCGTCGGCGAAGCGCATCCAGCGCAGCCGCCGCGCCGTGCGCGTGTGATCCGCCGGTGGCACCCGCGCCGGCTTGTCCAGGCTGGCGGTGGTGATGTCGATCTCATCCCGCGCGTCATGCGCCGCGAAGGTCAGCGGCGTGCCGCAACTCCCGCAGAAGGACCGCTCGGCCCGCGTGCTGGAGGCATAGCGGCGCGGCTCTCCCTTCACCACGTGGAACCCGTCCCGCGCCACGCTGAACCAGGCGACGCAGGGTGCCCCGGCCACGCGCCGGCAATCCACGCAGTGGCAGATCGTGGCATTGAACGCGGTGCCCCGCGCCTCGTAGCGCACCGCCCCGCAATGGCACCCGCCCGCCAGCACGGTTCCCGAAGCCGCTTCATCCATCGCGCCTCTCCCTTGCCGGAGGCGATGAGACTGGCACCGGGCTCCGGCTTGCGGAACCCCGGCCGCAGCAGGCAATGCCTCCCACGGCCGTCAGCCCCTCCTCAGTCCGCGTAGACCCCCGCCGCCTGGATGATCGGCCGCCAACGCGCCACCTCCGCCGCCAGGTGCCGCCGATGCGCCGCCGGCGTCGCCTGCTCGGCCGAGGCTACCTCCGTCACCAGGTCCGCGAAGCGCGCCCGCAGCCGCTCCTCGCGCAGCGCCGCCCGGATCGCGGTGGCCAGCCGCTCCTGCACCGCCTCCGGCGTGCCGGCCGGCGCATAGACGCCGTGCCAGGTGCTCATCGAAATCCCCGGCGCCCCGGCCTCGGCGGTGGTCGGCAGGTTCAGCCCCTCCACGCGTCGGTCCAGCGTCACGGCATAGGCCTTGATGCGCCCGTCGCGGATGAAGGGCGCCGTGTTCGTCGCCTGGTCGCAGAACACGTCGATCCGCCCCGCGATCATCTCCTGCAGCGCGGGCGCCGATCCGCGGAACACGACCGTGGTCAGAGGCGTCCCCGCCGCCTGTTGCACCAGCATGCCGCAGAGCTGGTTCGCACCCCCCAGCCCGGAATGCGCCAGGTTCAGCTTGTCCCCCTGCGCCTTCAACGAGGCGATGAAGCCCGCCAGGTCACTCGCCGGGTAATCCGGCCGCGCCACGATGGTCATCGCCGCATCCGACACCAGCCCGAGCGGCGCGAAGGAGGTTTCCACATTATAGGGAAGCTGCCGGTAGAGCGTCGCGGCCGTCGCGTGGCCGATATGGTGCACCAGCAGCGAATGCCCGTCGGGCCGCGCCGCCGCCACGCGCGCGGCGGCGATGGTGCCGCCCGCGCCGGTGACGTTCTCCACCACCACGGGCTGGCCGAGATCCTTCGCCATCCCCTCGGCGACCAGCCGCGCGATCACGTCAGTCGGGCCGCCGGCCGCGAAGGGCACGGTGACGGTGATGGGCCGGCTCGGGAATTGCTGCGCCATGGCAGGCGCCGCCAGGGGCGCCACGACACAGGCGGCCAGGATCGCGCGGCGGGACAGGATGCTCATGGGACGTTTCCTCCTTTTGCTTGAACTACTCTCGCACAGGCTTCAGGCCGGTGCGTTGGCCCCCTCGATCGCGGCGATCACCGCGCGCGTCACGGTCTCGGTATCGGCCGTGCCGCCCAGATCGGCGGTGAACACGCCATCGGCGCAGACCCGCTCCACCGCCGCCATCAGCGCCTGCGCGGCGGAAGCCTCGCCAAGCTGCTCCAGCATCATCACGCCGGTCCAGAAGGTCGCCACCGGATTGGCGATGCCCTTGCCCATGATGGCGAAGGCCGAGCCATGGATCGGCTCGAACATCGAGGGGGCGCGCCGCGAAGGATCGAGATTCGCGGTCGGCGCCACGCCGAGCGATCCCGCCACCGCGCCCGCCAGGTCGGACAGGATGTCGGCGTGCAGATTGGTCGCGACCACCGTGTCGATGCTGGCGGGCTTGCGCACCATGCGCGCCGCCATCGCGTCCACCAGCTCCTTCTCCCAGGTCACGTCGGGGTAGTTGCGCGCGACCTCCGCCGCGATGTCGTCCCACATCACCATGCCGTGCCGCTGCGCGTTCGACTTGGTCACGACGGTCAGCAGCTTGCGCGGCCGGCTGCGCGCGATGTCGAAGGCTACCCGCATGATCCGCTCCACCCCGGCGCGGGTGAAGATGGAGGTCTCGGTCGCCACCTCCTCCGGATGGCCGCGATGCGCGCGGCCGCCATGGCCGGCATACTCGCCCTCGGAGTTCTCGCGCACGATAACCCAGTCGATGTCGCCCGGCTCTACCTGCCGCAAGGGGCTGGTCAGGCCGGGCAGGACGCGCGTCGGGCGGATATTCGCGTATTGGTCGAAGCCCTGGCAGATCTTCAGCCGCAGGCCCCAGAGGGTGACGCTGTCCGGCAGGTCCGGATCGCCCACGGCGCCGAAATAGATCGCGTCGAAGCCGCGCAGCGTCTCCAGCCCGTCCTCCGGCATCATCTCGCCGGTCTGGCGGTAGTAGTCGCTTCCCCAGGGCAGCGTCTCGACATCGAGCGCGAAGCCGCCATCGCGCCGCGCCAGTGCCTCCAGCACCCGAAGCCCGGCGGGAATGACCTCCTTGCCGATGCCGTCGGCGGGGATGGCGGCGATCCGGTGGCGTCGCATGGTCAATTCAGTCTCCTTGCCTGTTGGAAAACGGGGCGGCGACTGGCATGCCAGCCCCGATGAACGATGTTCCGGCCGCACCCGAAGGACCGCGCACCAGCCTCGGCGAATCCGCCTATCGCGCCCTGCGCGCCCGGATCCTCGAAATGACCCTGCCCCCGGGCCACCAGGCGACCGAGGGCGACCTTGCCACCCAGCTCGGCATGAGCCGCACGCCGGTGCATGAGGCCGTGCTGCGCCTGCAATCCGAAGGCTTCCTGGAGGTCCAGCCCCGGCGCGGCATCCGCGTCCTGCCCATCGACCCGACCGGCATGGCCGAAACCTACGAAATCCTCATCGCCCTCGAAGGCGCTGCCGCCGCCCGCCTTGCCGCGAACCCGAACGACACCGCGACCCGGGCGATGGCCCAGGCCACCACGGCCATGCGCGCCGCCCTGGCGGCCGGGGACCGCCACGCCTGGGCCGCAGCCGATGACCGTTTCCACCGCGCCCTCATCCAGGGCTGCGGCAATGCCCGCCTCGCCCGCATGGCGCAGGAAGCCGCCGATCTCGCCCAGCGCGCCCGCCTCGCCACCGCCGCGCTCCGCCCCGAACCGACGGGATCCGCCGACGAGCACGCCCGGATCCTCGAAGCGATCGAGCGCCATGATCCCGAGGCGGCGCGCGCCGCGCTGTCCGCGCACCGGCTGCGGGCAAGCGCGGAAATCCTGCGCAGCCTCGCTCTGCCTTTGATGCGGCTCGGCGGCCACTGACGCCACGGATCGTCTCCTCACCCGCCCCTTCTTCCATACCACCATGCATACCACAAGCCCGAACTACCCCTGGACCGGGCTTGCCGAGAGTGGGCGAGCGGTCATGATGCGCCCCGCCGCCAGGAGGACCAGCATGCAAGCCGAGACGAGCGCCGAGAGGTCCTGGAACGACGCGCGCGCCCGCGCCGCCCTCCACCGGCTGCTCAACGCCGCCATCCGAAGCGCCGATCCCCGCACCATCCTGGCCGAACACCTGCCCAAGCGCCCCGCCGGGCGCGTGATCG
>DATCMG010000224.1:0-2033 GCA_036563555.1 Roseomonas sp.
CGCAACTCGCCCTCCTTCTCCGGACGGGCCAGGCCGTTCTCGATCGCCATGGTCACGGTGCCGATCGTGCCGTGCCCGCACATCGGCAGGCAGCCCGAGGTCTCGATGAAGAGGATGGCGATGTCGCAATCCTCCCGCGTCGGCGGATAGAGGATGGAGCCGGACATGACGCTGTGCCCGCGCGGCTCGAACATCAGGGAGCGGCGGACCCAGTCGTGGCGGGTCAGGAAGTCCATCCGCTTCTCGCTCATCGTCGCGCCCCGCAGGATGGGGCCGCCGCCGGTGACGAGGCGGACCGGGTTGCCGCAGGTGTGACCATCGATGCAGGAGAATGTGTGGTTGCCCAGCGGCACCGGTGTTTCAATTCCCTGCATCGGCCATGACCCCCTCACCAAGCGGCGCCACGGCTATAAAGGACATTATATCCAATTGACAGTGTGCTTGCCTTGCCCTTTGCATGACGGGCCTGAGCCTGGAGCTTCATCAGGGCTGGCGGGGAGGCGGATTGGCAAGCATCGCGACAGCAGGGCTGGCAGAGGATGCGGCAGGCGCCGCGGCACGGAGCGCCAGGCCGGCGCGCGTGACGGTCGCGGGCGTACTCGTCTGGGCGCTGATCGCCGCCGGCGTGCTGGTGATGGCCGTGCCGCTGGCCATGGCGGCCTATATCAGCCTGTTCCGTGACGCGGTCGTGGTCTTCCCGCCCTCCGGATACTCGGTCTCGTGGTACGGGCGGATCCTGGAATTCCCCCGCTTCGGCGAGGCGCTCGGCACCAGCCTCCGTATCGCGGCTTTCGCGACGCTGGGCAGCCTGGCGGTCGGCATCCCGGCCAGCCTGGCGCTGGTGCGGTACCGCTTCGTCGGGCGCGGGCTGCTGAACGTGCTCCTGCTCTCGCCGCTGACGGTGCCGGGGGTGGTGATCGGGCTCTCCATCTACGTGATGGTGGTGGAGACGGAGATCGCGACGGAGATTCCTCTGATCGGCTCGGACCTCATCCTTGTCTTCGCGCATCTGCTGATCACCGTGCCCTGGGTGATCCGCCTCTGCGTCGCGAACCTGATCGGGCTGGACCGGTCGGTGGAGGAAGCGGCGGCGAATCTCGGCGCGCGGCCCTGGTCGGTGCTGTGGCGGATCACGCTGCCCATGATGCGGCAGGGCATCGTGGCCGCGGCGCTCTTCGCCTTCATCGTCTCCTTCGAGAATATCGAGATGACGCTGTTCCTGGTCGCGCCGGGGCAGACCACCCTGCCGATCTCCGTGCTGCAATACCTGGAATACAAGGTCGATCCGCTGGTCGCGGCCGTGGTGATGGTGCAGACCCTCGTCATCGCCGGCCTGCTCTTGCTGCTTGACCGTTATGTGAAGCTGAGCCGTATCGTCTGATGACCGACCCATATCTCCGCATCCAGGGCCTGACCAAGCGCTTCGGCGCCAGCGTGGCCGTGAGCGACGTGAACCTCGACATGCGGCAAGGGGAGATGCTCGTGCTGCTCGGTCCCTCGGGCTGCGGCAAGACGACCACGCTGCGCATGATCGCGGGCTTCGTGGAGGCCAGCGAGGGCCGCATCCTGCTGCAAGGCCAGGATTATGCCGGCCTGCCGCCCTATCGGCGCGAAATGGGCATGGTGTTCCAGAGCTACGCCCTGTTCCCGCATATGACCTTGGCACAGAACGTCACCTTCGGGCTTCGGATGCGGAAGCTGCCGAAGGCGGAGATCGAGGCGCGGCTGGCGGAGACGCTGGAGATGGTGAAGCTCTCCAGCCTGGCCGAGCGCTATCCCCGGCAGCTCTCGGGCGGGCAGCAGCAGCGTGTGGCGCTGGCCCGCGCGCTGGCCATCCGCCCCAAGGTGCTGCTGCTTGACGAGCCCCTGTCGAATCTCGACGCCAACCTGCGCCAGCAGGTCGCGCGCGAGATCCGGCAGTTGCAACGCGCGGCGGGCCTCACCGCCCTGATGGTCACGCATGACCAGGACGAGGCCATGATGATGGCCGACCGGCTGGTCGTGATGAACGAGGGCGCCGTGCAGCAGGTGGG
>DATCMG010000225.1:0-4045 GCA_036563555.1 Roseomonas sp.
CGCCGCCTGATCAGCCGCTTCCGCGACAGGCATGGCGACATCATCATCAAGCCGCTGTTCGGGAATGGCGGCGCGGGCGTGTTCCATCTGCGCCCCGACGATCCGAACATGAACTCGTTGATCGAAATGTTCACGGAGCGCTCGCGCGAGCCGCTGGTAATCCAGAAATACGTCCCCGCCGTGCGGCAGGGCGACAAGCGGATCATCCTGGTGGATGGCGAGGCGCTGGGCGCCATCAACCGCGTGCCGGCGGAAGGCGAGGCGCGGTCGAACATGCATGTCGGCGGCAAGGCAGTGCAGACAGTGCTGACTGACCGCGAGAAGGAAATCTGCGCGGCGATCGGGCCGGAGCTGAAGAAGCGCGGCATGATCTTCGTCGGCATCGACGTGATCGGCGGCTACCTGACGGAGATCAACGTCACCTCGCCGACCGGCCTGCAGGAGGTGGCGCGCTTCGACGGCGTGCATCTCGAGCGCGCCATCTGGGACGCCATCGAGGCGAAGCGGTAGGGGCTGGCGGCATGTCGGACGGTGATCTGAAGGGCAATGCCTGGCGCGTCGCGCCATCGGCCTATGCGGCATCGCGCGAGGTGGAGTTCGCGCTGCCGGCGCGGCCGCTGTCCCGCTATCTGACCATGCGGGACGGGTGCCGGATCGCGGTGGATGTATGGCTGCCGGAGGGTGCCACCGGGCCGGTGCCGGCGGTGCTGATCCTGACGCCCTATTACCGGCGCTTCGCGGTGAAGCCCGGCAGCGATGCGGATGCGATCCCGAATGCGGGGAAGTTCATCCGCTACCTCGTGCCGCGTGGCTACGCCGTGGTGGTGGTGGATGTGCGCGGCACCGGGGCGAGCTTCGGCACGCGCGACAGCTTCCGCTCGCCCAAGGAGCGCGAGGACAGCCGCGAGATCACGGATTGGGTGGTGTCGCAGGGCTGGTCGGACGGGCGCGTCGGCGCAACGGGGATTTCCTATCCGGGTGCGGCATCCGACTTCCTGGCCAGCACGGGGCATCCGGCGGTGCGCGCCATCGCGCCCCTCTTCGCGGTGTGGGACACTTATGCCGACAACTACTACCCCGGTGGCATCCTGCTGAAGGAGCTGGCGCGCAGCTATGACGCGCTGATGGTCGCGATGGATCATGACCGGCGCGACCTGCTGCGGAACTATGTGTACTACGCCAACCCCGACCTGGCCGGGCCGCATCCGGTGGATGAGGATCCGGACGGCGCGCTGCTGGCACAGGCGCTGCACGAGCATCTCGGCAATTTCCGGCAGCCGGATTTCATGGGCGAGTTCCGCTTCCGCGAGGAGGCGCTGCCCTATGATCCCAGCTTCAGCTCGGCCTCCTTCAGCCCCTATTCCGTGAGCCCGGGCATCCGGCCGGATGTGGCTGTCATGGCGGTGTCAGGCTGGATGGATGGGGCGGGTTACGCGAATGGGGCGATCTCGCGCTTCCTGACTCTGCGCGACAATCCCGTGCATCTGCTGCTCGGTCCCTGGGACCATGGCGCGCGCTGCAACGTCTCGCCCTGGCGGCGCGACGTGACGCCGGATTTCGACCTGCTCGGCGCGCTCCTGCGCTTCCTGGACGAGTATCTGAAGGGCCGCGACACGGGGCTGCGGGCCGAGGCGCGGGTGCATTACTTCGCCCTGCATGCCGAGGAATGGCGCGCGGCGGAGTCCTGGCCGCCCGTCATCGGGGCGGACCGGCTGCTGCTGGCGCAGGGTGGTGCGCTGGCGGCAGCGGCGGGGGAGGCAGGGGCGGATGAGACGCGGGCGGATTTCGCTGCGGGCTCGGGCCATGGCACGCGGTATGAGCGCATCGCGGGCATCAACAGCACCACCTATTACGCGGACTGGGGGGAGCGTTCGGCGGACATGCTCTCCTGGACCTCGGCGCCGCTGGCGGCGTCGCAGGAGTTGGCGGGACATGCGATTGCGGAGCTGTGGATCACATCCAGCGAGCCGGATGCGGCGATTTTCGTCTATCTGTCCGAGATCGAGGCGGATGGCACGGTGCGCTACGTGACGGAGGGGCTGCTGCGGGCCATGCACCGCAAGGAGAGCCCCGCGCCGGAGACCTATCGCGCCACCTGGCCCTTCCGGTCTTTTCGCCGGGAGGACGCGGCGCCGCTGGTGCCGGGCGAGGCGGTGCGCATCCGGGTGCCGCTACTGCCGACGGCCTGGAGCTTCCGCGCGGGAAGCCGGATCCGGCTTTCCATCGCCGGGGCGGATGCGGATCATTGCGTGCAGGTGCCGCATGGGCGGCCGCCGGTGCTGACCGTGTTGCGCGGGGGAGATCGGGCTTCGGCGCTGGAACTTCCGCTGCGGCCGTGAGCGCATCCGAGGCACCCGATGATCGCCGTCCTCAAGGGCTCGCAGGCTTGCACCGGGTGTAGCAGTGGGGATGGAGGGACCGGGCTGGCAACCTCCTGGACCGCTGCGGGCCTTAGGCAGTCGCTGGCGCCTGATGATCAAAGTCGATCGAAAAAGGCGGACAATATATCGGCTGCGACGTTGAGCAGGATGCGCGCATCCACGAAGAGATTCGCCATCTGGTAGGTCATGAGGAAAAGCCCGGCGTAGAACCAGCCTCGGTAAGATTGGGCCAGTTGCGAAACCGCATGGCCGGCTCGCGCTGGCAAGGGCAGATACGCGGCAAGCACCATGGTGATAATGCCGATGACGGCGCCACCGAGGACGTCGAACGGGTAATGCATGCCGAGATACACGCGTGGGAGGGTGCTGACGAACAGCGCCCAGCCGAATGCAAAGATACCAACGCCGCGATGGGCCAGGAACACCGCCGTGGCAATGGCGAAGGCCAGTACCGCGTGGTCGCTCGGAAAAGAACTCATGTTCCGCAATATGTCGGCTGGAAGATCATGGGCCAGCTTGAGCCCAGCCTCGGTGACAGCCGGATCGTGCAAAGGGCGGGGCCGGACAGGAAGGAAGTTCTGCATGCCCCGGCCTACCGCGACGGCCAGCAGCGAACCGGCCAGTGTTCGCACTATCATCAGTACCGGCAATTTTGCCGAGGGCCGTTCCCATGACCACCAGAGCAGCGCCACGAGCACGGCGCCCTTCAGCACGTTCGACCAGGCTACCTGCAGCACGAGGCGGTCAAAGGACCAACTCTCACCGACCCAGCCGTTGATTAAAAGGAGAAGTTTGAGATCGAGTTCACCCATCCGTCATGTCTTGCAGGTCATGGAGGTCTTGCAAGACATCAACGAACGAAGTTGGAGAGAATTCTCTTATGTGATCGGCCCTTCTGGGCGCAGTGCACATCGAAATGCAATCTTGAGTTGTGAAAAATATCGAACACTATTTAATCTGGAATTGGAGATAATCGGCTTGCGCCAACCCGCGTACATACCGGCTTGGTATCTCGGCCATCATACTTGGCCCGTTTCTGCCGATTATGGCGATGACGGTAGGTCAGCCTCCATGCAGGCCCGTATCATGTCGAGTGAAAACCGGCTCCGCATATCGTTGCCTGAACCGGGCTCGCCCGCAGATCCGGAATACAGAAGGAGGCTGGAGGATATCTCCCCCAGGCCATTCCCTACCGGCCCAACCCTTCCCAGAACTCCTTCACCCGCGAGAAGAAGCCTTCGCTTTCCGGGCTGGTGCGGCTGTTCGCCTCCGCCTCGGCCTCGAACTGCTCCAGCAGCTCGCGCTGCTTCGAGGTGAGGTTCTGGGGCGTCTCGACCGAAACCTGCACATACATGTCGCCCCGGGCGGCGGAGCGGAGGACGGAGAAGCCCTTGCCGCGCAGGCGGAACTGGTCGCCCGCCTGGGTGCCGGTGGGAATGGAGACGCGGGCGCGGCCACCATCGAGGCTCGGCACCTCCACCGCGCCTCCCAGCGCCGCCTGGGTCATGCGGAGGGGCACGCGGATGAAGATGTTGTTCCCTTCCCGTTGGAAGATCGGGTGGGGCTTGATGCCAATATCGACATAGAGGTCGCCCGCGGGGGCGCCGCGCAGCCCGGCCTCGCCCTCGCCCGCCAGGCGGATGCGGGTGCCCTCCTCGACGCCG